>NZ_JBFTNH010000011.1:0-173932 GCF_056397385.1 Pseudomonas sp. 05N36
ACCTGGCCAGAGGACCTGGCCAGAGGTTTCAAGAAGACTCAGGCCCTGGTAATCCTTGCCCGCAAACTCGCCCGGGTGGCGTTCGCCCTGATGAAAAACCAGAGCGAATACCGACCGAATCGACCGCTGCAGGGTTGTCCTGCAACATAGAATCTCCCACAGTAGATTTATGTACACTCGCAAGAGATTAGTCGGCTGTCAGGCCGCCAGGATCAGCCGCCAAACGCATCCTTCAGGAAACCTGGCGCGATATAGCGCTGGTAATGCGCTTCCGACAGCAGGAAGAATTCCCGATCAATGGCATCACGCAACTCCGGCAAGTTCCAGTCGCGAAACTCCGGCAACAACACCATCCCGTAGGCCTCCAGATTATTGATGACCCGCGCCCCCCGGGCAATCAACTGGTACGCCCAGCAATATTGCGACTGATGCGGCACAAAACGGATCTTGCGCTGCTCCAGCTGCTCACGCAGACGCCAGGGATCGAAAATCTCGATTTTCCCGGCCATCACCTGCACCAACAGCTGCTCAAGACGCAGCCAGACCGCGCGCTTTTCTTCTTCGTTGTAACCGTTCCAGTGAATCACCTCATGGTGGAAACGCTTGCAGCCGCGACACACCAGATCACCGTAAACAGTGGAACAGAGGCCGACACAGGGAGTCTTGATGGTTTGATTGGGCATAGGTAGGCAGAACGCGAGAAAGCAAAACAGGTCGGCATGTTAGCCCTTTGTCTAACATTCATCACCCCTCAAAGTTCAGGGCCTAACTTACCTTTAATTTTTTTTTGCCGTAGAATCAGCCAGCCTTTTAAGGCGCCAATGTCCGTTAGAAGCTGTTTTCAAAGCGTCACGAGCACAGTCGTTCCTTCAGAGCGGTGTTGGCGATGAGTATTTCCAGCGGGGAAAAACTCAGCGCCAACCCTCATCAGCTCCCCGTTCTGCAGGCGTAAAACTTTGAAAGCAGCTTCTGTAAGGAATTGTCGGTAATTCTGGCTAAGCGGCCCACAACGCCACGCAGCGCATGAGTACGGCAATTTCGGGATGAGCGTCCCGGACACCCATTTGGGACCACTGATGAGGGTAATAACTGTGCTTGAAGCCTACCGCAAACATATCGAAGAGCGTGCAGCACTGGGTATCGTTCCCCAGCCGCTTAACGCCGAACAAACTGCAGGCCTGGTTGAGCTGCTGAAGAATCCTCCTGCTGGCGAAGAAGCTTTCCTCGTTGACCTGATCACCAATCGCGTTCCGCCTGGAGTGGACGAAGCAGCCTATGTAAAGGCCGGCTTCCTGTCCGCGCTGGCCAAAGGCGAAGCCACTTCTCCCCTGATCGACAAAAAGCGCGCGGTTGAACTGCTTGGCACCATGCAAGGCGGCTACAACATCGTGACCCTGGTTGACCTGCTCGACTCCGCCGAACTGGCCGCCGTCGCTGCCGCCCAACTCAAGCACACCCTGCTGATGTTCGATGCTTTCCACGACGTCGCGGAAAAAGCCAAGAACGGCAACGTCCACGCTCAAGGCGTACTGCAATCCTGGGCTGACGGCGAGTGGTTCAAGAACCGCCCGGTGCTGGCCGACAAGATCAGCCTGCGCGTATTCAAGGTCACCGGCGAAACCAACACCGACGACCTGTCCCCTGCCCCTGATGCCTGGTCGCGTCCAGACATCCCGCTGCACGCCCTGGCCATGCTGAAAATGGCCCGTGACGGTATCGTGCCGGATGAGCAAGGCGTTACCGGTCCGATGAAGCAGATCGAAACCATGCGCGGCGAAGGTTTCCCGATCGCCTACGTCGGCGACGTCGTGGGTACCGGTTCTTCGCGTAAATCGGCAACCAACTCGGTGCTGTGGTTCTTCGGCGACGACGTACCTTACGTGCCGAACAAGCGCGCTGGCGGTTTCTGCTTCGGCAGCAAAATCGCTCCGATCTTCTACAACACCATGGAAGATGCCGGCGCACTGCCAATCGAATTCGACGTCACCAACATGAACATGGGCGACGTGATCGACCTGTACCCTCATGCTGGCAAAGTCTGCAAACACGGCACTGATGAAGTCCTGACCACCTTCGAAATGAAGACCCCGGTCCTGCTCGACGAAGTCCGTGCTGGCGGTCGTATCCCGCTGATCATCGGCCGTGGCCTGACCGAGAAGGCGCGTGCCGAACTGGGCCTGCCACCGTCCGACCTGTTCAAGAAACCGGAAGCTCCGGCTGAAAGCACCAAGGGTTTCACCCTGGCGCAGAAAATGGTCGGCAAGGCGTGCGGCGTAGCCGGCGTTCGTCCAGGTACCTACTGCGAACCGAAAATGACCACCGTCGGTTCCCAGGACACCACTGGCCCGATGACCCGTGACGAACTGAAAGACCTGGCGTGCCTGGGCTTCTCGACCGATCTGGTGATGCAGTCCTTCTGCCACACCGCGGCCTATCCAAAGCCGATCGACGTCACCACTCACCACACCCTGCCAGACTTCATCATGACCCGCGGCGGCGTTTCCCTGCGTCCGGGCGACGGCATCATCCACAGCTGGCTGAACCGCATGCTGCTGCCGGACACCGTCGGCACCGGTGGTGACTCGCACACCCGCTTCCCGATGGGCATCTCGTTCCCGGCCGGTTCCGGTCTGGTCGCGTTCGCCGCAGCCACTGGCGTGATGCCACTGGACATGCCGGAATCGATCCTGGTGCGCTTCAAAGGCAAAATGCAACCGGGCGTCACCCTGCGTGACCTGGTTCACGCCATTCCTTACTACGCGATCCAGGCTGGCCTGCTGACCGTAGAGAAGAAAGGCAAGAAGAACGCCTTCTCCGGCCGCATCCTGGAAATCGAAGGCCTGGACAACCTGAGCATCGAGCAAGCTTTCGAGCTGTCCGACGCTTCGGCTGAACGTTCGGCTGCCGGTTGCACCATCAAGCTGTCGAAAGAGTCGATCACCGAGTACCTGAGCTCCAACATCACCCTGCTGCGCTGGATGATCGGCGAAGGCTACGGCGATGCACGCACCCTGGAACGTCGTGCTCAAGCGATGGAAGCCTGGATCGCCAACCCTGAGCTGATGGTTGCCGATGCTGACGCCGAATACGCTGAAATCATCGAAATCGACCTGAACGACATCAAGGAGCCTGTGCTCTGCGCGCCGAACGATCCGGACGACGCCCGTCTGCTGTCCAGCGTTGCTGGCGAGAAGATCGACGAAGTGTTCATCGGTTCGTGCATGACCAACATCGGTCACTTCCGCGCTGCCGGTAAACTGCTGGATCAGGTCAAGGGCCAGCTGCCAACTCGTCTGTGGCTGTCGCCGCCGACCAAGATGGACGCTCACCAACTGACCGAAGAAGGCTACTACGGCATCTACGGCAAGGCTGGCGCGCGCATGGAAATGCCGGGCTGCTCGCTGTGCATGGGTAACCAGGCTCGCGTTGAACCGAACTCCACCGTAGTGTCGACCTCGACCCGTAACTTCCCGAACCGTCTGGGCGATGGCGCCAACGTCTACCTGGCTTCGGCCGAGCTGGCGTCGGTGGCTTCGATCCTGGGTCGCCTGCCGACCGTCGAGGAGTACATGGCCTACGCGAAAGAAATCGACACCATGGCCAGCGATGTCTATCGCTACCTGAGTTTCGACCAGATCGCCGAGTTCCGTGAAGCTGCAGCGAACGCCAACATCCCGGTCGTTCAAGCCTAACGCCTGTGGCGAGGGAGCTTGCTCCCGCTCGGCTGCAGAGCAGTCGTAAAATCAGCCCCGCATTCTATCTGAATACTCGCGGTGTTTGATTTTTGGGCCGCTTCGCGACCCAGCGGGAGCAAGCTCCCTCGCCACAAAAAAACGCCGCGCACCGTAAGGTGCGCGGCGTTTTTTTATGCCCGAAAGTATTGCCCTTAGCCTTTAAGCGCCTCCTGCACCGCCCCGTCGACGCTCAAGTCACAGAGAGTGACCTGCAAACGCTTGACTTCAGGTAGCGCCGAGAGTGCCGCTTGCGCCTCGAGCTTGAGACGCGCCAGCACCAGGCGCTTGCCTTCGTTGCGTACCCGCAAGAAGAACTCCTGCAACGCCTCGATGCTGGTGCCGTCCAGGTTCGGTGACTCTTCCAGGCTGAGAATCACTGTATGAATCGGCGTTTCAGAGTGCCGAATCAGGTGCAAGGCACCGCCAAGAATTCGCTCCGCATTAGCGAAAAACAGCGCTTCGCCCGGTCGGACAATCAGCATCCCCGGCACGGCCTTGGCCAAAGGATGACGTTGCACGTCGACAAAATCGTGACCGGTGCCGATGTGCCCGAGAACCTGGATATCCGCCGCCGACATCTGCTTGAGCATCAGCAGCACACTGATCGCCACCGCCACCAGCAAACCGTCCAGCACCCCCAACACCAACACGGCCGCCACGGCGCAGATCACCAGCAGGCGATCACGTCGCCAGATGAAATAGCGCCCCAACGGTTGCAGGCTCAAGCCACGGCCCAGCGCATGCATGACGATTGCGGCCAGAATCGGCTCAGGGGTCAAGGCAATATAAGGCAACACCGTCAGGACAATGATCAGCACCACCAGCGCTGCCACGCCCCCGGCAAATCGCGACGTCGCACCGGCGGCCTCATTCGCGGAAGTTGCGGAATAGCCTGCCCCTGCCGGCATCCCGTGAAACAACCCGGATAGCAGGTTCGACGCCCCCAGCGCCAGCAAATCCCGGTTCGAGGACACCCGATCACCATGCTTGAGTGCAAACGAGCTGATCGAGCCGTAGGACTCCGCATACAGGATCATCACCATGGCAAAGCCCAGTTCCCCGAGGCGCAACCAGTCGGCAAAGGGCAGTACCGGCAGCTTCGGGACCTCAAGGCCAAGGTCGATAACCCCGATCATCCTGACCCCGTAGGCCGGCAGGTTCAGCCATTGTCCCGCCACGATGCCGATCACCACCACCAGCAAGCCACCCGGCAAGCGCCGGAGCCGCCCGAACAACCACAACAAGGCCAGCGCCACCGCAGCCACACCGGCGCCGGCCCAGTTCCACTGAGGCAATTGCTCCAGCAACTCCGGCAAAAAGCGAATCGGATTGCCGTTGCTCAGGTGCACGCCGACCACGCTGGCGAGTTGTTTAAGGATGATCGTCAGCGCCAGGCCAAAGGCAAAGCCGCGCAATACCGGTTTGGCGATAAACGACGTCACACTGCCCAGCTTGAACAATCCGGCCAGCAAAAAGAACGCGCCGGTCACCAGTACCAACCCGATGGCCAGGCTTGCACGAAGTTGTGGGTCGCCATTGGCCAATGTCGCGGTGGCGGCCGCCAGCACGGCGGCTGACGAAGAGGTTGCGGAAACGATGGCAAACCGGCTGGTGCCAAACAGTCCATAGCAGAGTAACCCGGCGAACAGCGCAATCACCCCGGCCTGCGGCGCCAGGGCCGCAATACTCGAATACGCGACAGCCTCGGGCAGCAGCAGACCGGCAATCGATAAGCCGGCCAACAGGTCCTGCAAACGGTTGGGACGCTCGGTGGTGGTTGGGGGCGATACAGTCGGCGGATCAGTCGGCAATCAGGTGTCTCCAGGCAATCAATTCCAAGCCGGCCAGATCGACAACGGCACAAAACAGAACATCGATCACACTGCTTTGCAGGCACAAGCGTAGCCTCAAATCCGCCATGACATGTGAGCTGGATCAGTTTGCCCCCGATAACCGGCGCAGAGGGTTGCGCCGAGCTTTTCGACCGAGCAAAAAAACGGCCGCTGCACGTATAAGCGCAGCGGCCGTTACCTCACTGAATCAGGCGGCCAGCGAGTAGATCAGCGCTGAAATCGCCACCAGGCCCACCAGCGTCACGAAGACGTTGGAGGCCTGGCCGCGATAACGCGCCATAGCCGGCACCTTGCGGATCGCGTACATCGGCATCAGGAACAGAATCGCCGCGATGACCGGGCCACCGAGGGTTTCGATCATTCCCAGGATGCTCGGGTTCAGCGTCGCGACGATCCAGCAGACCACCAGCATGAACGCTGCGGTCATACGGTCCAGGGTCTTCGGTGCCGGACGGCGACCGCTCTTGACGATCAGCCCCTTGAGGCCTTCGCTGGCGCCGATGTAATGGCCCAGGAACGACTTGGAAATAGCCACGAACGCAATCAACGGCGCGGCGAACGCGATCGTCGGGTTGCTGAAGTGGTTGGCCAGGTACGACAGGATCGACAGGTTCTGCGCCTTGGCCTCGGCCAGTTGTGCGGGCGACAGGGTCAGCACGCAACTGAAGACGAAGAACAGCACCATCACCACCATCAGGGCGTGAGCGCGGGAGAGGATTTGCGAGCTGCGCTCTTCGGCGTGCACGCTATAACGACGCTTCTGGTCCACCGCAAAGGCCGAGATGATCGGCGAGTGGTTGAACGAGAACACCATCACCGGAATCGCCAGCCACAGCGTGTGCAGCAACGCCGAAGGCGCAGGCAAGGTGCTCGCGGTGGCGAGAATGCCGCCGTTCCAGTGCGGAATCAAAAACACTGCCAGAAACAGCAACGCAACGATGAACGGGTACACCATCAGGCTCATGGCCTTGACGATCATCTGCTCGCCGCAGCGCACCACGGCCAGCAGACCGAGGATCAGCACGAACGACAGAATCGCCCGCGGTGGCGGCATGATGTGTAACTGGTGCTCGAGGAAACTGCCCACGGTGTTGGTCAGGGCAACGCTGTAGATCAGCAGGATCGGGAAGATCGCGAAAAAGTACAGCAAGGTGATCAGGGCGCCGGCCTTGATCCCGAAATGCTCTTCTACGACCTCGGTGATGTCTGCCCCTGCCCGACCGGACAACACGAAGCGAGTCAGGCCACGGTGCGCGTAAAAGGTCATGGGGAACGCCAGCAACGCCAGGATCAACAGCGGCCAGAAACCGCCGAGGCCTGCATTGATCGGCAAAAACAGGGTACCCGCACCAATCGCCGTGCCAAACAGGCCCAGCATCCAGGTAGTGTCATGGCGATTCCAGCTGCTGAGGCTCGCTGGTGCCGCCGCTTCATAGCGTTCATCAACGCTATTGGCCTGATCATTCATCCGGTCAGATCTCCGCATTCCGGTCACTTGCCACTCGGTCAGGACGAGTCAGAAAAGGCTGACAGGCAGCGCCCTGGCCGAAACAGGGGCGCGATTGTCCGGGATTAATGAGCAGAAGCAAAGACTTAGCTGAGGAATGGTTATGCAGATCAGATGGTCGGAAAAGGCGTTACGCGCCACAGCCCACACAATCCGCCGGCTGAACGCAAGAAATCCGGAGAAGCTGCTTTATGGGGGGGCGCTTAATCGGCGAGTCGAGTGCAGTCAATAATCGCCTTGCGACTGCATTGACATGTTCGCCGAACCCACAGCATGATCGGCCTCATGAACTTCCCTGCGCTGAACCTCACCCGCACCACCACGACCGCTTCCGGCGGGTCGTGCGGTGGCTGGCTGAGATAAAAACAGCGCAGTGAACCCCAGGCCCCGCCAGCGATGGACGGGGCCTTGTTGTTTCTCCCGTCCGTTCGGCAATTCATGGAGAAACACCTATGCCATCGGCACTTTTGATCATCGATATGCAGGTCGGTCTGTTAAACGGCCCGGACAAGCCCCACGACGGCGAGCGAGTACTTGCCAACATCCGGCAGCTCATTCACCGGGCCCGAGAGTGTGAAGTGCCGATTTATGCGGTACGCCACACCGGCCCTCAGGGTTCGCCCATCGAGGCTGGCAGCCCATTCTGGCAATTGCTTCCCGAGCTGGAGCTGGATGCCAATGTCGACACCCTGCTTGATAAAACCCGCCCCAATTGTTTCCTCGGAACTCGACTGACACAACAACTCACCGACGCCTCGATAAACCATGTGTTCATCGTCGGCATGAAAACCCAGTATTGCATCGACAGTACCTGCCGAGCCGCAGCCGAACAGGGCTTTGAGGTTACGCTCGTCGCCGATGCTCACACCTGCATGGACACTGCGGCGTTATCGGCCAAAATGATCATTGAGCATCACAATGCAACCCTTGGCGGGCCGTTCGTGAAATTAATGAACACAGCGGACGCCAGGTTCTGATGCGCTGAAAAGATCGCAGCCTATGGCCGCTCCTACATTGACCACGTTCGCCGCAACGATTGTGATCGCGTAGGAGCTGCCGCAGGCTGCGATCTTTTGATCTTGCTTTATTACTTTCGTCAGCTCCTACACTGAGTTCTGCAACTTTTGGTAATTGCCAAACCACTCTGTAGTCAGCAATCTGAACCGCTTATTCCAATGCCTACAGGAGCCCAGCATGCCTGCAACCGTACTGGTACTGGTTGAAACCATTAACGACTACCTGCCGATTCTCGAACATCAAGGCTTCCACCTGATTCTCGCCCCCACCCCCGCCGAACGTGCCGAGGCCATCGCCAGTCACCGCGGGCAGATCGACGCCGTGCTGACGCGCGGCCCGCTGGGGCTTTATGCCGATGAAATTGCTGCGCTACCAAACCTGAAAATCATCTGCGTGATCGGTGCCGGATACGAGCAGGTCGATCTGCAAGCCGCCAGTGACCGGGGCATAACCGTCACCAATGGCGCTGGCGTCAACGCCTCGTCGGTGGCCGATCATGCGATGGCCTTGTTGCTGTCGCTGGTGCGTGACATCCCTCGGTGCGACGCGGCGGTGCGCCGCGGTGAATGGCCGAAGATCATGCGCCCGTCACTGGCCGGCAAGCGCCTGGGTGTTCTGGGGCTCGGCGCCGTCGGCATGGCCATCGCCAAACGGGCCGCCAATGGCTTCGACATGACGGTGAGTTACCACAGCCGCCAGTTGCTCAGCGACGTCCCCTACGATTTTTGTTCGACGCCCACCGAACTGGCTCGGGCCTCTGACTTTCTGATCGTGTGCACGCCCGGCGGCATCGGCACGCAGCACCTGGTCAACAAGCAGGTGCTGGATGCCTTGGGCCCCCAGGGTTTTATCGTCAACATTGCCCGCGCCAGCGTGGTTGCTACCAGCGACCTGATTAGCGCGCTCGAGCAACGGCGGATCGCCGGTGCTGCGCTCGATGTATTCGATGAAGAGCCTCAGGTGCCGGATGCACTCAAGGTATTGAGCAACGTGATCCTCACGCCGCATGTGGCCGGCCTGTCGCCGGAAGCGACCAAGGGAACCGTTGAACTGGTCGGGCAGAACCTGATGGCGTTTTTCTCCGGTCGTCCGGTGTTGACGCCCATCAAGTTGCCCAAGCCGCTCTGAGAGGAGTGGCGATGTTCAGAGCACACCCAATAACGTCCAGAGTCGGCGCGACTCCGCGTCAGCCGATATCAACTCGCCCAACAGTTCACTCAGCGGTTTATTGCCCCACTCCACTCCGCGCCTGATCAAGTAAGGCACCGGGCTGTGGGGCTCGGTTCGCGCCAGGTACTCGGCAATCAGCAGCAACTGCCGATAAGCCTCTTCGCGACTCACCGGTTCACGCAGTGCCTGTTGGGCTGGCGCGGGTTCTGGCTCCAGAGTGTTTTGTGGCGCCTGGACCTGCGGTGGCTCGACCGGGGCCTGGGTGGGTTGACGTGGATGCATGGCGATGAACTCCTGAACGAGCGTCAACAGCGCCTCGATGATGCTCCGCAATGATTTGTAGCCTGGCGCCTGATTGCCCAGGTAGGCATCACTCCAGTCCTCCAGCCGTTGCAGATGCTGCAAGCTCAGCAACAGGCTGCCTTGGCTGCGCAACCAGAAGGACAGCGGTGTCGCGCGTATCTGTTCGGTGAGTTTTTTCTGCTCGTTGCGTGCAGCTTCAGCTGAGGTTTTTGCAGCCTTGGTGTCATTGACCATCACCTGCTGCACTTGCAAGCGCCGCCAGTCATCCAGGCAGAAATCCGCAAATTCGCTGGTGCGCGTGTCGAACAGCGGCACCCGGGTGAGCAGGATTTCGCTGTAGCGTCGCGCCAGCCATTCGAGAGGAATCACCCGCCACGACTGATCGCCCTCCTCGGCCTGAGGGTGAAGTTGCTCGGGGTAGCGCTCGCATAGACCCGCCACCAGCGCCAGGCTGCCCGGCAACCCTTCCAGGCCGTCCAGATGCAACCAGGCCTCGCCGAGCCAGGCACTGAGCATCAAGTCCTTGCTGCGCTCCAGCAGCAAGCGGCTGGCGAGTTTTGCCTGTTCCGGCCATTGGGCACGCTTGATCGACGACTGCCAGACCCCTGTCGGCAAACTGGTGTCGTCCTCGCGGCGCAGCTCGCGCAACTGATCGAACTCAGGCTCATAGCGCAGGTCCTGGCCACAGGGCGCTTCATCGCTGATCGGTTCGATCAGCTGTGCGATCAACTCCGGCAGCGGCGATGACAATGATAGTGACGGCAAACTCACAAGCCCTCCTCGTTCGTCACGATGGCCGCCGTCGAACCCGTCGAGACAAAGGGTGAACGCGGCGCACGGGTCGGCAACGGTTGAATGGACAACGGCAGTTTTGATCCCTGAGTCATCCATGACAGGCGCATGAACATCTGTGTCGGCTCCTCAATGCTGGTGCTCGCGGCGACCGGCAAGCGCAAGGTCAGTGGAAACTCCGTGTAGTCCATGCTTGGCTGGCGCTGATTCGACTGGTGCGAACGCATCAGCCGCAGCAACGACCAAGGGCCGCCGTACTCCCAGCCCGCTTCCAGGTCCCGGATCACCAGGTTCGGTTGCAACGGGTCGCTGACCGGCCGCTGAGGACCATTCCTGGCCCAGCGCAACGTCAACCTGACGGGCTGGCCGACCATCCAGCGCAAGTTCTGCTGGGCCTCGCCGGGATAGCTGATCTGTTGATTGCCGGCATTCAAGCCCCAGGCGATGACCTGATCGGCGCCGTGCTCTTCCTCGCGATCAGTGCGCCAGCGCACATCCATCTCCACCCCGAGAATGCCGCTTTTATCTCGCACAAACAGCGGCCCGAGCCAGGTGCTGGCCTGTTTCAAGCGATTGAGAAAGTCCTCGGCGGCCAAGCGTTCCGGTGTCCGGCTGAGCTGCAATCCGGCTTGCGCCACCGGTAGGCGCTTGTCGATCAACTCCAGCAAATGCTGGACCCGCGCCGGGTCGGCATCGGTCACCTGGGTGCCATTGGAGAACGGAAAACGCTCGGCCAGGTACTGATTGAAATAGTTGGCCAAGTCGTTCCACGCCGCCGAAGCCTGTTGCTGTTGCAGCGACTGGCAGCGCTGCATCGCGGTTTGCTGCAGTTCCTGAGCCCTCAGGGCAAGCGTCCCACGGCCACCGGAAAGGTTGGCGGTTTGCAGGATTTGTGCGCAGGACCCGGCATCCATGTCGATAAAGTCCCGGCTCACCAACTGTTCGATCTGTGCCGCAGAACTGGCAGGATTCTGCTCCTTGTACTTGAGCAGTTCATCATTCAAGGCACTGAACTGCACAACTCGTTCGTAATCCAGTCCCGACAGATTCTGCTGCTGGACCTTCAGCCACTCCAGCGCCGACGTACGTTGTTCGGTAATACCCAACATGGTGTTGAACTGCTGCTTGAGGCTCAGCTTCAGGTCCTGCACATCACTGGCACCGTACAGCTGCAAACCGAGGTTTTTCGAACCATCCCAGCGCGCAATACTGGTCCTTTCGCTGAACAGCGGCTGGGCGATTATTTCGTTCAGGCCATTGGCGACCTCGGCCAACGCGCGGCGGTTGAGTGCGTTCTGCAAACGGGTGGCCAGGTCACTGCGGCGCAACTCGACAAAGGCTTTTTGCAACGCCACCGCCTGCGAGGCCTGCACATTGAACCCTGTGCCTTGCTGCACCTGGCCGCCCTGCTCCTCCAAGCTGAACCACATCGCCTTGGCCGCCGCCCCTTCCGCCGCCTGAAGCAGCGCGCCCCGATAGGCTGGCGGGATACGTGGCAACTCTTCGCTGACGTAACTTTTGTAACTGGCGAAGTAATTCAATGCGCTGTTGAGACCATCGCTGTCGGCGCTCTGCCCCTGTGAAGCACTGAGGCTGGAATCGTCCTGACGCAGTGCGATGGCCACAAAATCGCGCTTGAACAACGCCTGCACGGCGTTGTCCAGCTGGCTGACATGCTCTTGCAAGGCCAGTTGTCCGCTGCCTTGCTGAACCAGCAAATTGCCACGCGAGCCGGCCTGGGCAATCCATTGATCACGAAAGCTCTGCTGCAACTTCGACGCCTGCATGTCCAGTTGTTGCTCCAGTTGCGGCCCGAGCAAGGCGCTTTGGCGGACTTTGTCCATCAGCTCGCGGTAGCCCGGCACCAGGTCTTGGCCCTTGCCTCGTCCCCACGCCGAGTTGGTCAAGCCAATCAGTGCTTGCAGGTCGTCAATCAGCGCCCTCAAGTCCTCGAGTTCGCTGAGTGAGTTGCCACTGCCGGACTCCAGCCGCTCCAGGTGCAACTTCAGGTAACCGGCCTGACGCACGAAGTTGTCAGCCAGGAAGTACTGGTCCAGCCAGCGCTCCATCAGGCCTTCAAAATTCGTCGAGATGGTCGAGCGTTCCGTGCTCAGGTCCAGCGCTTTCAACCCGCTGGTGTCGGAATTGAGCAACACCCGGTTATAGAAGGCCGAGCGCCGCAACGTGCCGACGTTGAGGTTCAGCGACAAGGCGTTATTGCTCAGCAGCACCAGGTCATCGAGGGGGCTGCGGGGATTATTCAACGCCTGATTGAACCACTGGTTCTGTTGTTCGAGACGCACCGCGCGCTCGACCAGTTCCTTGGCCTTGACGTAGTTTTGCCATTGCGCCGGGTCTTCGCTTTCCACGTTCACTCGACGTTCGGTATTGCGGATCGCCTTGAGCTGCGCCAGGTCCGACACCAGCAACTCTTGCAGCGGCACCAGCAACTGCCGCTGGGCAGTCAGCCGCAACTCGTCTTCCAGTTGCGCATCCAGCGAGGAAAACCAGGAAGTGGGAAAGACCACCGAACTGAACGTCCAGCGCGGGGCTCGCTCCAGTACCCGCCAGAAACTCTCGACGTTACGTCGCGTCGGTTCCAGTCGATGGCTTTCGTCCGTGACCGCGACATAATTTTTCTGCGCACCTTGCAGCAAGCGTGACAACTCATGGGCATCCTTGACCGAGTCGTGCCAGACCCAAACCATACCGATCGCCCACACCAGGCCGACCACCAGCGCCACCACGCCAGTCACCCGTTGCCAGCGTTGGCGCAGCCGCAAAATCCGCGGTACGACCTGAGCCACGCCACGCTCGGCGACGATCCGGCGCTGCCACAACTGCCGGGCAAACGCGCTCTGCTGCAACACCGAGTCATAAGCCGAGAAGCTGTCTCGAGTACTCTCCGGCGCTTGGTCGGCGGTGAAGTAGATCCCGCGAAAACGCGGCGCCTCGCCTTGTGCGTTGCCCTGGAAAACCGGTTCAAGCAGGGTTTGCAGTGTGCGCCGCAGCGCTTCGAAACGGTCCGGCAGGGCAAACAACTCGCTGCTCAAATGCCCGGACAAGGCGCCGATCTCGATGATCGATTCCGACAATGCCCGACTCACCTGATCCAGCGCCTGATCACTCCAGTGCGATTGCCAGACCGCTTCAGGCGAATACGGCGACGACCAGCCCAATGCCCGTTCCCTTGCTTCGGACGGCAATGCAGCAATCAACGCCTGGAAGCCCGGCAATTCTTCCATCCCGGTAATGACCACGTACACCGGCAGGCTCAGACCAAAACGCTGCAACAGATCGATGAAGCGCCGCCGTGCCGCCAGACCGAGACTGGCGGCCTGCTCCGGATCGCCCAGTTGACTGGCTGGCACGGTCCAGATCACCGCGTCCAGCGGCCGCTGGCCACGCAGGCGCACAATCAACCCCAACAGTCGCCACCAGCCACCCCGCTGCAGGTTCAAGCCTTCATCGGGCAAAAACAACGCCTGTGGCACCACCAGCACTGCACCCTCGGGGTCCGACCACCAGCGCCCGAACCAGGCCGGTTTGTCGGTGGGTTGCAAACGCCATTGGGCACACAGCTGGGTGCCCTGGGTTTCGTTGCCGAGCATCAGCAGCCACGGAATCTGATAGCGATCCTGCGTGCCCTGCTCCTGCTCCATGTGCCGGACCGACAGATAAAAACTGCGAATCGCCGCGCCGCTCTGGGTCCGCAACCACCACACCGCCACCAGCAATACCGCCAGCAGCAACAGCACCGCAACGACAGTCAAGACAATCCCCAGGGTGCTCATGAGTCTTGCTCCTGGGCCGCTGCCATATCGGAAAGGTGCATGACCGGCTCGAGCTCTTGATGAATATCGCGCCAGAACATCTGCCCCAACCCGGTCATCAACAGCACGACGCCGAGGATCGCCAGCGCCAGACGAAAGCCGTCGGGTAGCGACAAACGCAGGGGCAACTGCACGGGAGTCACCGCCGAAGGCTGCTCCAGCCGGGCGCTGACATCGGCGTAATCAGGCTCGTGTTGCCAGGCAAACGCGAACAACGCCAACCGCCACTTCTCATGCTGGAGCTGGTTCTGCTCGCCGCGCAGACGCCCCTCAAAACCCAGTACCAGGCATTGCAAATAGACATTGGCCAGATCCCGGGTGGCTGGCACCTGGTCGTCGAGCAGTGCCTTGATCGCCAGTGGCAGCCGTTCGCCCGCCTGACGACTGGCGTACATCCGTGACTCCAACGGTTTGTCCTGCCAGCCGAGCTGACCCGGCCAGGCGGTAAACAACAGGGTCTCGTCGATCAGCGCGACAAACGCATACACCACGGCGGTCACCTGTTCGGTGGCGGCATCACCGACTTTGGCAAACGCGGTTCGCCACAAGCGCTGGGTAATCTGCGTGGAAAACTCGACGACGGCTTCGACCAACGCTTCATCGTCACTGTCTTTGGACTGTTCGTTCCAGGCCAGCGACCACTCTTGCCAGGCCTGACGAAAAGCACTGCTCAGTGGCGCTTCGTGGAGGCCTCGTGCAGCGCCGCCGACGTTCCCTTCAGGCATTCGATTCCCCTTCCCTGATCAAGCGTTTTCACTGGCTTGAGCGACAAACAGCACCACTTGCCACGGGCTGCTCGCCAGCTGCGAGGCCGGCGCGACAATCTGCAACGGCAGTTGCCCGTCGAACCATTGCCCCTCTGCGGTGACCACAAACAACCGGGTATCTTCGCCCACGCTGTAGGCCACCTGCTCATTGCGACTCATGGCCTCATGCGCCAGGCCGCGCATGCGTTGGCGACCGAGCAGGGCAACGTGCGGCGCGGAGGCGATGATCGCGCGGCTCAACCATTCACTCGCAGACTGCTCGCTGGCGCCATTGGGCATGCGCAAGCCGATCACCAGGCGCTGGCTCGGTTGATCGTCGGGCAACTGGATCGAGAAGAGGTGTTCATGACGTTCGAATGGCAGGCTGCGATAGCCGGCGCGAATCAATTCGAGGGTCTTGTCCAGCCAGTCGAGCACGCTCTCGTAGCCGCGCTGCAACTCGAGAAAATCCAGCGCGGCGAAGGCCGGCACCCCTGCCAGCGGATCAAGCGCCGACCAGGCACCGGCCAGCCCCAGCAGCAGACCATACAGCGCCTGAGGCGTCGCGAGCCGACTGCTCAACAAACCCTCGACTTCCGGCAGACGTGCCCAGAGTGCCGTCAGTTGGCGGCGGATTTCTGCGGCGTCATCCTGGTTACCGGCTTGCTGTGCCTGGCGCAAGCGACCGGCCAGAAACATGCATTTCTCTCGTGCCCGGGCGCACAGACCGGCGACCCAACGGCCCAACACCGACTCCGGCAGCAGACACGGCGTTGGTGCGGTGTAGGGCAACTGCAAAAAGCCGCCGCCTTCCTTGCGAATACGCACCAGCGGTACACAGATCGAATCGGCCTTGTTCAGTTGCGTGCACAAACGCGGATTGGGCCGCCATACCGTAATCGACTCGGGGTATTGACCGCTGGTGAGGTCTGGCAAGGCATCGCCGATTACCGATTGCAAGCGTCCGGTGAGCGGCAGTAATTGCCCGGCACGCCACAACGGGCTGACCGCCAGGTACACGGTCACGGTGGCATTGTCCGTTGCATCGACCGCTTCGCTGACATCGAGCTCCAGCATCGGTCCCACACCGGCCTGCACATTGATCGGCAAACCATCCGGCAACGTCGCCTGCAAGGCGAGCAAGCGAACGTGCCCGGCACTGAGTGCCGAGGGGTCGATGTCGAGATGGGTGACACCCCAGAACCAGGGGTTGCAGGCCTTGGCAAAATGCGCGACCAACGCTTCGGCGCGCAGACCCTGCAACTGAAAATGCTGGGGCAGCAACTGCATGCCCTCGTGCCAGCAAACCGCGTCAGGTAGCAAACTCATACGATTCCCTTCGACGTCGAATGGCGCCGCTTGCCGCGGCCTGGCGATCTTTTCAGTGCAGATCAGTGCGCAGTGTCGCTGACCAGTGTCATCTCGCGACTGTCGAACTTCAGCCAGGCCTTGCTCTGATCGTCCAGTCGAAGTCGGTGCGCTCCGGGTGTGTTATAGCTCGCGAAGATCAAAAGTCCAGCGGCCCGCTTGCCGCCCAAGGGGAAGGGTTGTTGATCGATAAACTGCCCTGGAACCAGCTCCAGCCCCCAGACCGTCATCAGTTGTCGGTAGTCCCGTTGAAACTGCTCGCGCTCGCTGAACCATTGCCGAGCGGTCAGCGCCGACAGCTGTTTGAGCAGGTCCGGATCATTCACCGCGACAAAATCCACGGCAATCGGCGTGTCGTCATTGGCATGGGCGGCGACGTCCAGCGTCAGGCGATCGAGATCGACTCGCGGCCCGAACAAGGAACAGCCCGCGAGTAACAGGAACGAGAGAGAGATAAAAAAACCTGCGCGCACAATGAATTTTCCTTTTCTCATGACGGTCCAAAATTGTTTTTGTTTGCATTTTTATAGACCTGTTCTAGCGTCTTGGGTAGTTCGGTCGGTACGACGAATGTGGAAGGTTCGTCAAAGGAATGACAGTTCCAACTGCCCTCCCTTTCTAACCTACGGTTCGGTAAGGGAATGCGATGAACGGGCCCTCCGGTGCATTGCTCCCGCCCATGCATCGGAGTCAGCCACCATGGCAGAAAGTACTCAGCACAAGCTCGACAGGGTCCGTCCACCCCGTGTGCAAATCACCTATGACGTTGAAATAGGTAACGCCATCGAGAAGAAAGAATTGCCTCTGGTGGTCGGCATTCTTGCCGACCTTTCCGGTAAACCCCTCGAGCCCCTCCCCAAGCTGAATGAACGGCGTTTCACCGAGATCGATCGCGACAACTTCAACGAAGTGCTCGCCTCCATCGCCCCGCGCGCCACCTTGCAGGTCAACAACACACTCACCGGCGATGACAGCAAGCTCAACATCGAGCTCAAGTTCGGTCATATCGATGACTTCGACCCGGTCAAGGTGGTCGAGCAAGTGACACCGTTGCGGCGCCTGTTCGAAGCGCGTCAGCGTCTGCGCGACCTGCTGACCAAACTCGATGGCAACGATGACCTGGACAAGTTGCTACGCGATGTCATCGCCAACACCGAAGGCCTGCAAGAGATCAAGTCGGCCCGGCCTGAAGCGCAGCCCGAAGCGCAGCCTTCTGCACCTGCCGGCGATGCCGACGCGGCGCCAGAAGCTCAAGCCTGATCGTCCATTCACTTAGGGAGAAATTGCCATGCCCGCCTCATCCAGCGCCCAGGCCCAAGCCAGCGAGAATGTGAACGAGACCTTGTCTCTGCTCGACCGAATCATCGCCGAAGGGCGAATGGCCCACGACGAAAGCCAGAAGGATTACGCCCGCGACATGCTCGCGGAGTTCGCCACCCAGGTTCTTGATAAAGGCATGGCCGTCGACAAGGACACTGTGGCGATGATCAACGACCGCATCAGCCGGATCGACGAGCTGATCAGCGCCCAGCTCAACGAAGTCCTGCACCATCCGGACCTGCAAAAACTCGAAGCGTCCTGGCGCGGCCTGCACCTGCTGGTGCAGAACACCGAAACCAGTTCCAGGCTGAAACTGCGCCTGCTCAACGTGACCCAGAAAGAACTGCAGAACGATCTGGAAAAAGCCGTCGAGTTCGACCAGAGCGCGCTGTTCAAAAAGATCTACGAAGAAGAATACGGGACCTTCGGCGGTCACCCGTTCAGCCTGCTGGTCGGTGACTACACCTTCGGCCGGCATCCGCAGGACATCGGCCTGCTGGAGAAACTCTCGAACGTCGCCGCTGCCGCCCATGCGCCGTTCATTGCCGCTGCCAGCCCGCGACTGTTCGACATGAACAGCTTCACCGAGCTCGCGGTGCCGCGTGACCTGTCGAAAGTCTTCGAGAGCCAGGAGCTGATCAAGTGGCGCTCCTTCCGTGAAAGCGAAGACTCGCGCTACGTCTCGCTGGTGCTGCCGCACTTCCTGCTGCGCCTGCCTTATGGCCCGGACACCAAGCCGGTGGAAGGCATCAACTACGTTGAAGACGTCAACGGCAGTGACCACAGCAAATACCTCTGGGGCAATGCGGCCTGGGCCCTGTCGCAACGCATCACCGAGGCCTTCGCCAAGTACGGTTGGTGTGCGGCAATTCGCGGTGCCGAAGGCGGTGGCGCCGTCGAAGGGCTGCCCGCCCACACATTCCGCACCACCTCCGGCGATCTGTCGCTCAAATGTCCGACCGAAGTGGCAATCACCGACCGTCGTGAAAAAGAGCTCAACGACCTCGGCTTCATCGCCTTGTGCCACAAGAAAAACAGCGACGTGGCGGTGTTCTTCGGTGGCCAGACCACCAACAAGTCCAAGGTCTACAACACCAACGAGGCGAATGCCAACGCGCGGATCTCGGCCATGCTGCCTTATGTACTCGCGGCGTCCCGTTTCGCCCACTACCTGAAGGTCATCATGCGCGACAAGGTCGGCAGCTTCATGACCCGCGACAACGTGCAGACCTACCTCAACAACTGGATCGCCGACTACGTGCTGATCAACGACAACGCCCCACAGGAAATCAAGGCGCAGTACCCGCTGCGCGAGGCCCGGGTGGATGTCTCGGAAGTCGCCGGCAAACCGGGCGTCTATCGGGCCACGGTGTTTCTGCGACCGCACTTCCAGCTCGAAGAGCTGACGGCCTCGATCCGCCTGGTCGCCACCCTGCCGCCACCGGTAGCCGCCTGACCTGCCTCCCGCCGGCCTGGCCGGCGGGATTCCCTTCGTTTATCTAGCGCGTTTTTCTTCAGGAGTTACATGCGATGGATGCAATCATTCTCGACCTCGGCGGCGACATCAAAGGCGACAGCCTGCTCGAAGGTTACAAGGACAAGATCGAAGTCATGTCCTACAGCCACAACGTCGCGATGCAGGTGACCAACGACGTCAGCAACTCCGAGCGTACCTCCGGCAAACCACACATCGGCGAGTTCACGCTGACCAAGTTCGTCGACAGCTCGACCCCGTCTCTCAATGAGTATTGCTGCGCCGGCAAACCGATCCCGGAAGCCAAGATCACCATCGGGCGCAACGCGGCCGAAGGCAGCGGCCAGTTGATGCCCTTCATCATCTACACCCTGACCAACGTGGTGCTGTCCAACGTCAGCGTCAGCGGGGGTACGGGCGGCAAACCGGTGGAAACCCTCTCGCTGAACTTCACCAAGATCAAGTGGGAACTGACCGCACAGAAAGACGATGGCACCAAGGAAGGCACGGCCGCTTCGACCTGGGACATGGCCGCGAACAAGCTGATCAAGGGCTGACGGAGTACCCCGACCATGACCGGCACCGGCATTTTGCCGCCGCTGTTCGAACGCCTTGCCGCCAGCGAGGCGGATACCGTGCAGGCGTTCGATCGCCAGGCACTGTTGGAGTCGGTCCGTATCGAGTTGCTGCGTTTATTCAACACCCGTCGTGGCCAGCGCCCGCTGACCACGCCACCCAGCGTTATTGACTACGGCATCGCTGACTGGACTGCACTGCAGCAACAGCGCAGCGATGACCGTCGTCAACTGACGCGGCAGATTCGTGAAGCCATCGACGCCTTCGAACCACGCCTGCGACTCGGCACGGTCGACGTCACGCCGGTCCCCGAAAATCCGCAACAGCTGAGTATCAAGCTGCAAGGTGAGCTACGCAGCGGCAAGCAGCATTGGCCTGTCGCATTTGTCATCGAGAACGCCGGCGATGGCCTTGAGGTGCGCGATGAGCGACTCGATTGACCCGCAACTGCTCGATTACTACCAGCGAGAACTGACCTGGCTGCGCCACGCCGGGAGCATTTTCGCCGAACGCTACCCCAAGGTTGCCAGACGCCTGGAGCTGTCTCCCGGCGAATGCCCGGACCCACATGTCGAACGTTTGCTGGAAGGTTTCGCCTTGCTCGCGGCGCGCCTGCAACGGCGACTCGACGACGATTACGCCGAGTTCAGCGACGCGCTGCTGGAACAACTCTATCCGCTGACCATGCGGCCGCTGCCGTCCTGCGCCATCGTCCAGTTCGAACCGGATCCGAGCAAGGGCAACCTGGCCGGTGGTTACCCGCTGCCGCGCGATACGCCGTTGTACGTCACCACCCGCCACGGTGAGAGCATCCACTTTCGCACCAGTGCCGCCGTTCACCTCTGGCCGCTGGAAATCAACGAGGCCTTGCTGCTGGGAAGCGACGAAGCCCAGGCTCTGACCGGCGTCGCCCAGGCACGCTCGGCGCTGCGCCTGAGTCTGCGCTGCCTGGGCCAAAGCCAATGGGCGGAGCTCGGCATCGAGCAGTTGCGCCTGCACCTGGCGGCATCGCCGGTGATCAACGCAAAACTCTACGACTTGCTCGGCGCCCATGCGATTCAGCTCCTCGCCGGGCCGCCCGGCAGCACACCAAAAGCGCTGGCCGGGCTGCCGAAAATCGTCGGTTTCGCCAACGATGAGGTACTGCTACCCGATGAAGACGGTGTGCATCCGGGGATGCGTTTACTCGCCGAGTACTTTGCCTTTCCAGACAAATTCAGTTTTTTCGACGTGCCGCTGGCGGGTGCACTCAGCGACAGCCAGACGCTGTACCTGTACATCGTTTTCAACCAGGCCCCCGGCAGCCGTATGCACTTGCAGGCCAGCGATATCGCGCTCGGTTGCACGCCGGTGATCAACCTGTTCCCGCGAACTTCCGAGCCACTGCGCCCGGACGGCACTCGGAGCGAATACCGCCTGGTTGCCGACAGCCATCGGGAAAACAGCGTCGAAATCCACAGCATTCGCGCCCTGCGCGCCAGCACCTCGCAGGGCGTGCAGCGTGTGCCGGCGTATTACGGCAGCCAGCACGGCGGCAATCATCGCTGCTATTGGCACGCCCGGCGAATCAGCGGCATGACCCCAAACCGCTTGGGCACTGACCTGATGCTGAGCCTGGTGGACACCCAGCTCGACCCGTTTGAAGAGGTGACGGAACTGAGCCTGACCGCCGAGCTGCTTTGCACCAATCGACACCTGGCCCAGAGCCTGTCGGCCGGAACACCGCTGGGTTTCGAGCGGCCGGGGCCGGTCGCCTCGGCGCGCTTGCGTAATCCGCCGAGCCCGCAAAGCCTGCCGCGGCTGGACGGTGAATCGCGCTGGCGACTGGTATCGCAACTGACCCTCAATCATTTGTCATTGGTCGAAGGTCCGCAGGCGCTGGACGCACTCAAGGAAATCCTGTCACTGCATAACCTGCGTGACGAGGCCAGCGCCCTGCGGCAGATCGAAGGCCTGCTGAGCCTGAGCTGCGAGCGCGTCATTGCGCATGTCGGTGAAGACGCCTGGCGCGGCTGGCGCAATGGACTGGAGGTTCGCCTGCAACTCGATCCGCAGCATTTTGTCGGCACCAGCGCAGTGCTGTTTTCAGCGGTGCTGGCGCAGTTTTTCTCACTCTATGCCACGGCCAATCGCTTCGTGCGTACGGTGCTGGTTGAATCGGACAAGGAGATCAAGGCATGGCAACCCCAAGCCGGCATGCCGCTCTCCCTCTGAGCCTGAGCCAACGACTGCGCCGCGATCCTCAGGCGTTCGAGTTGTTGCAGGCCTTGTTGCTGCTCGAACGCGAGCATCCACAAGCCGAATCGCTGGGTAGCGGCACTGCACCGCAGGCTGAAGCGCTGCATCTGCGCGGCCCGCTGACGCCGTTGTTCGCCGCCAGCCAGGTTGAAAGCCTGACCGACGATAGCGACCTCAAACCGACCCTGACCACCCCGGTTTTCGGCCTCGGCGGGCCGGACGGCCCCCTGCCCTACGCCTATCAGGAATGGCTGCAACAACGTGCCCGCGCCAAGGATTATGCGCCCGCCGAGTTCCTCGATCTGTTCCAGCACCGACTGCTCAGCCTGCTCTACAAAGTGCTGCGCAAACACCGGATTGCCGTGGGCTTTTCAGTGCCTGGCGCAACACCGGTGCACGCTCAGTTGCGAGCGTTGACCGGCCTGCTGCCCAAGGCCCTGCACGATCGTCAGGCGATTCCCGATGCCGCCGTGCTGGCGTGCAGCGCGTTGTTTGCCGACGGGCGCCGTTCGCTCGCAGGCTTTGCCGCCATCGTGCGCGAACAGTTCGAATGGCCGGTTGAGCTCAGCGCCTATGAAGGTGCCTGGCGCGAGATTCCACCCGCCAGTCGCAGCCGCTTGCAGCCCGGTGGGCGCAACCTGCAACTGGGGCGCAGCGCCGTGGCCGGCACGCGGGTCTGGGACGAACATGCCGGCATCCGTCTGACCCTCGGCCCGCTGACATCCGCCCAGGCCGCCGCCTTCTTGCCGGACGGTGAAGCGCACGCGGCCTTGGCCAGCCTCAGTGCGCTGTATTTCGGTCCGGACCTGGAGTGCACACTGGTGCTGCTGGTGCGTGGCGCCAGCCCAATCAAACTCGGTCGTCAGTCACCACCACTGTTGAGCTGGAACGGCGGCCTGCAGCGCCAATCCAGCCTTGCCATGCAACGCATCGAAACTCGTCTTCGTCAGCTGGAGATCACCTGAACATGGAACTGGCCAGCCTGATCGGACGCCTCAACCCGGACAACCGCCGCGCCCTGGAACGGGCCGCCCAGCGTTGCCTGCAACGTGGTCATCATTACGTTGAAATCGAGCACCTGTTGCTTGAACTGCTGGAAATCGAGGGCGGTGACTTCGCCTACCTGCTGCCGCGCTTCGGCCTGGAACGCGATGCCTTGACGGCGGAAATCAACAAGGCCCTGGAATTGTTCAAGACCGGCAGCACCCGCACCCCGGCACTCTCGGCGCACACCATCGGCTTGCTGGAAGACGCCGTGGTGCAGGCCAGCGTGCTTGGCCTTGAGAGCATCCGTTCCGGCCTGTTGCTATTGGCGCTGCTCGACCGCGATGAACGCCGCAGCCTGTTGCTCAACAGTGCTTCGTCGCTGCTGCGCATTCCTCGGGATGCCCTGCGCAGCAATCTGCTGGAATGGACCGAAAGCTCCCGCGAGCACGTTGGCGCCGCCCGCTCGGTCGCCGCAACCGCCGGCAAACCGCAGCAGAAACAGGACTCGATACTTGATCAGTTCACCCAGGACCTGACCGCCGACGCGCATGCCGGGCGCATCGATCCCATCGTCGGGCGTGACGGCGAAATTCGCCAGTGCGTCGACATCCTGCTGCGCCGTCGCCAAAACAATCCGATCCTGGTTGGCGCGCCCGGCGTTGGCAAAACCGCAGTGGTCGAAGGCCTGGCCCTGCGCATCGCCGCCGGGGACGTACCGCCGTCGCTGCAAGAAGTCAGTCTGCGAGTCCTTGACCTTGGTCTGTTGCAGGCCGGCGCCGGGGTCAAAGGTGAATTCGAGCAGCGGCTCAAAGGGGTGATCGACGCCGTCCGTAGCGCGGAAAAACCGATCATCCTGTTCATCGACGAAGCCCACACCCTGATCGGTGCCGGCGGTGTCGAGGGTGGCAGCGACGCCGCCAACCTGCTCAAACCGGCGCTGGCCCGTGGTGAACTGCGGACCCTGGCTGCGACCACCTGGCTTGAGTACAAGAAATACTTCGAGAAAGACCCGGCCCTCGCCCGACGCTTCCAACTGGTACAGGTCGAAGAACCGGATGAAATCACTGCCGTGGAAATGCTCCGCGGGGTCGCCGCCAAACTCGAACAGCACCACGGCGTGCAGGTGCTGGATGCGGCGATTCATGAGGCGGTGAAACTGTCCCATCGCTACATCTCTGGCCGACAACTGCCGGACAAAGCCATCAGCGTGCTCGACACTGCCTGCGCGCGGGTCGCCCTCGGCCAACACGACGTACCGCCACCACTGGAAAGCCTGCGTCATCGCCAGCAAAGCCTCAAGGATGAAGTCGAGCGCCTGCGCCGCGAACAGGCCACCGGCCTCGATCACCGTGAGCGCATTACCGTGCTCGAGACCGAGTCCACCAGCAACGTGCAGGCCATTCGCGAACTGGAGATCCGCTGGAGCGAAGAACGCGTCGCCGTGCGCGAGCTGCTGGAAACCCGGCGCGAACTGCTGGCCTTGAGCGAACGCGCCGACAACGACAAACCGGACGACGTCACTGATGGACGCCTCGACCATCTGGCCGCCGAACTGCTGCGCCTGGAAGCCGGCCTCGACGCCATTCGCCAGGACGACCCGCTGGTGCCGGAGCAAGTCGATGCGAAAACCGTTGCGGCAGTGATTGCCGGCTGGACCGGCATCCCGGTGGGCAAGATGCTCGCCGACGAAGCCCACGCCGTGCGCACCCTCGGCCAGCGCATGAGCCAACGGGTGATGGGCCAACGCACCGCGCTGAACACCATCGCCCAACGCTTGCAGGCGTATCGCGCCGGCCTCACCGACCCGCAAAAACCGGTCGGGGTGTTCCTGCTGGTCGGCCCCACCGGCGTCGGCAAAACCGAAACCGCCTACGCCCTGGCCGATGCGCTGTATGGCGGCGAACGCAACCTGATCAGCATCAACCTCTCGGAATACCAGGAAGCCCACACCGTCAGCCAACTCAAAGGCGCCCCGCCCGGCTACGTCGGCTACGGCAGCGGCGGCGTGCTGACGGAAGCGGTGCGGCGCAAACCCTATTCCGTGGTGCTGCTGGACGAAATCGAAAAAGCCCACCCGGATGTGCTGGAGGCTTTTTACAACGTCTTCGACAAGGGCCTGATGGAAGACGGCACCGGCCTGGTGGTCGACTTCAAGAACACCGTGATGCTCGCCACCAGCAACGTCGGCGCCGAACTGCTGCTCGACACACCGACCGCGCACCTGGACAGCGATGCCTTCAGCGAAGCCCTGCACAACGTGCTGCTGAAAACCTTCCGCCCGGCGTTCCTGGCGCGCATGACCGTGGTGGCGTACCGGCCGTTGGATGAGGCGACGCTGGAAGGGATTGTGTTGGCGAAACTGGAGAAATTACGTGGCCGGTACAAAGCTGCGACCGGGAAACAGTTTGAGTTTGATGCCGGGATTGTGCAGGCGGTGTTGGCCAAGTGCAGCGCGGCGGGTGCTCGGGATGTCGAGAATGTGTTGATGACGCAGGTGACGGGGAAGTTGGCGGAGTGGGTGTTGGAATAGTTAACCTAATTTGCCTTGGGCATCCCGAAATACAAGTTATTTATGGATATAAATTCAGGAGTTCATATGCTATCTCCAAGAAAATTCGTCAATCGCCGCGACAAGGCCTATCACAACAACAGACTGAACAGCGTTCAACAACTGGACAAAGTCGCAAGCTATCTATTGGGACTTAACTATTCCGGGTACGCCTCACCAACACCAAAATCCCAAAGCTTAATCCAAATGGACTGCGTGGCTGTAGCCGTTGTCAACAATGAATGGTTAATAGCTTCCAACACCCAGCGAATTGGTGATGATGAAATTATCAGAATGGCCAACGAGTTGGGATTCGATATTGTATATGCACTAATCAAAAGAGGTAACGGTCACATGCACGCTGAAATGCAAATATTAGAAGAGCTTGCAGCGTCGAAATACAGCAGTGCAAACGTTTTCATCGGCGTTTCAAAACCCTGTTGTAAAAAATGCGCAGAATGGATTGTTCATGCAGGTGCAAAATACACTGCCCATCATGATTCAGATGTAGTTCACTGGGAGAAGCCCGACCTTAGTTAAAATAAACTGATTTTTTTGAAAGTACTGGATTGCAGAGACCAAGCTAAAAATTAAATCAGTTTCCATTCCACATCGCTTTCCAACATAAAATAAAAAAGGACAAAAATAATGCCTACAGTGGAAAAGGGGACTGATTTATTTTGGATCACCCTGCATGGGTGGCCTAAGCATGTGCAGATAAATCCGCCCCTTTTCTCTGTATTGATTAATCATCTGGTAGGTCAATCCCAGGAGTGCCCATGAGCTTTCTCTACCATTCCACTCATATCAACAATCTGGCGGGGATAAAGACCCAGGGTCTTGCACCGCCCAATAAACGGGCCGCAAGCTCTGTCGCGGGAGCCACCACCGCCGATCAGTTGGCCAATCAACTGAGTAAACAAAAGACATTCAACAAATTCAACTTCTTGTATTTGTTCAATAAGGGTGCCGACCTGGATCAGATACGGACCTATCCAGCCAGTGAACTGCCCCTTCCTAGCATGGTGATCACCGGTGAAATAAGGGCAGAGTCCAACTTCAACTATTCAGTGGACAAGGTCACCCTCGGCAACAAAGTAGAGCAAGGCTGCAAAGACTATCTGGACGCACTCAAGTCCCGCTCTGGCGCACTGACTTCAGTACCCAGCACGGTTTCAGGTGCAGCAGCGTCGAGCTCAAGCAGCAGCACATCGTTGCCTGTGCGCAACTCATCAATGTTCAAAACCCAGTGGGAGGGCCTGATCGCGGATTTTTCGACGACGCACCCTGGGCATTTTCTGTCCAAATTAGCCAGTTTCCAGCGCGAGTATTACTACCGTGCCGAGAACGCAATCACTTCCGAACACATCTACTTGTTCCAGTACAGTGCATTGAAGAAGTACTACTCCGGGTACGTCGATACGATTTCCGGTGGTGATCATCATCGGATCGCCATTCTTCGCCTGGATAACTCGGTGCTGAATGACAGTCAATCTGACCCCTCGCAGCCGGAAGGCCTGATTTCGAAAACTGTCGTTGCCGCTGAACACCTCAGCTATGTCATCGGACTGACCAAACTGCAAGTCACTAACTCCTCGGCAGACGCCATTGCACAGTTCGATGCCTTGCAATGGCTGCCACTGGCGCAGTACGCCCCGGCATCCGCTTCGGCAATACCCGCTACCGATGCCAGCAGCTCTTCGAGTACGGCGCCTCAGCCAGCCAGCCTGGGTGAAGAAGGTTAAGTTCGATGACCGGTACAAGCCGTTTCCAGCCGAGACCACCCGATGCCCCGCACAACTGATAGCAACACTACCCTCTCCCTCACCGCCACCTCGCTGTCGGCGCTTTATCCTGAGTCAATCTCCGGCGAAGAATCGCTTAACGCCCTGAGTTCGCAAACCCTCAACGGCCTCAACGACGGCGCGTCCCTCACCCTGGCCAGCGCCGTCGCCAGCCACATCACCACCACCCTGCACAACGACGCCCTGACCCGTCCGCTCGATGCACTGGTCGCCGAGATCCGCCAACTCCCCGCCGACGCGACTGCCGAGCGCTATCAACTGCTGCTACGTCCCTGGCTCTGGTGGCTGACCCTGGCCAGCAACAACCGAGTGTTCCAGAACCTCGCCACCTCGGACATCGTCACCACCATTTTCAAGGCCCACGGTTTCACCGATTTCCAGTTGAAGCTCACCGGCAGTTACACCCCACGCGAGTACTGTGTGCAGTACGGCGAAACCGATTTTGCCTTCGTTTCACGGTTGCTGGAGGAAGAAGGGATTTTCTGGTTTTTCACCCATGAAGACGGTAAGCACACGCTGATTCTGGGGGACAGTAACGATGCCTTCGTGCCCATCCCCAACGGGCCGAAGGTGACGTATCTCGGGCAACGAATGGGCGAGCGCGAATTACATGGCATCCGTTCCGGGCAAGTCTGTGTGCAGGCGGTGGCCGGGGTGTATCGGGCGACGGATTATGAGTTCACCACACCGACCACGTCCCTCTACGATCAGGCTGAAGCCGTGGCCGGGCCGCGCTCCATCTATGAGCATCCGGGTGGTTACAACGCCAAGGCCCGGGGCGATGCGCTGACCAAGCAGCGGGTGGACGGTTTGCGCAGTCAGGAAAAGCGCTTTGTCGGCGAGAGCGATTGCCGCTGGCTGGTACCGGGGCACTGGTTCACGCTGGCCGGTCACGATGATGCGACGCTGAATATCGATTGGGTGGTGACGGCGGTCACTCATGAGGCCAGTCACGACAGCTACCGCAACCGTTTCGAAGCCATCCCCAAAGCCACGCCTTATCGCCCGGCGCGGGTCACGCCCAAGCCACGGATGCATACGCAAACGGCGCTGGTGGTCGGCAAATCCGGCGAGGAAATCTGGACCGACCAATACGGCCGGATCAAGTTGCAGTTCCCCTGGGATCGTGACGGCAAGAATGACGAAAGCAGTTCCTGCTGGGTTCGCGTGGTGTTGCCGTGGAGTGGCAAGGGTTTTGGCATGCAGTTCGTGCCACGGATCGGTCAGGAGGTGATCGTGACCTTTATCGACGGCGACCCGGACCGGCCACTGGTCACCGGTTGCGTCTACAACGGTGACAACGCCCTGCCCTATGCGCTGCCAGCGAACCAGACCCAATCCGGAATCAAGACCAACTCATCCAAAGGTGGCGGCGGTTTCAACGAGTTGCGCTTCGAGGACAAGAAGGACGCCGAAGAGGTGTTTCTGCAGGCGCAGAAGGACTTCAAGATCAACGTACTCAACGACACCACCGCCAGCGTCGGCCATGATGAAATCCTCACGGTAAAGAACGCCCGCACCCGCACGGTCAAGGAAGGCGACGAGACCGTGACCCTGGAAAAAGGCAAACGCAGCGTGACGATCCAGACCGGCAGCGACAGCCTCGATGTCAAAGACAGCCGCACGGTGAAGGTCGGTGCCGATCAGAAGCACAGCACCGGCGGCAACTACGAACACAAGGTCACTGGCGATTACAGCCTGACGGTGGACGGTAACCTGACCATCAAGGTGAGCGGCACTCTCACACTGCAAAGCGGTGGCAGTTTCGCGATCAAGAGTGGCGCCGATCTGGCGGCCCAGGCCAGCACCTCGATCAGTCAGAAGGCCGGCACCTCCCTGAGCAATCAGGCCGGCACGGAGCTGACCAACAAGGCCGGCACTTCGCTGACCAATGATGCGGGGGTCAGCCTGACCAACAAGGGCGGCGCCGAACAGACCGTGGACGGCGGCGGCATGCTGACCATCAAGGGCGGACTGGTGAAGGTCAATTGAGGAGCGAGCGAGGATGCCATCGGAGAAACTGGAACTGGAACGTGGTGACAGCCGGCTCGACGGACGAATGCTCGACGGCCGGCTGGAAGGCCCGCTGCACATCAAGGAAGCCGGAAAGCCCCAGGCCGCCTTGAATTACAGCCAGGGCGAACTGCAAGGCAGGAGCCTGCTGTATCACCCCAATGGCAAGTTGTCGGCACAACTGCCTTTTGTGCATGACAAGTTAGAAGGTGTCGCGACGTTTTATGCGCCGCAAGGCTGGCTGCAACGCAAGGCCACGTATCGTCGGGGCCTGCTGCATGGTGAAGCCAGTAACTATTTTCCCGATGGGCAAGTGGCTGAAGTGGAGTATTACCGCGACGGTGTACGTGAAGGGGTTTACCAGCGTTTTCACCCTAACGGCAAACCCGCCGTCAACGCCCGCTACCTCAACGGCCAGTTGCTTGAACCTGAGCAAGGCTTTGCCAGCGATGGACGACCGTTGGATGCCGAGGGCAAACCGATCTCACGAATGCGCTGGTGGTATCGGCGTTGGGCCGATCCAACACAAGCCTGACGCTGCCCTGTAGCAGCAGGCTACGCCAGCTGCTACAGGGCAGCGGTGCTCTTGGGATCATGGGATCAGCATCTGCATCTGCCCCGGCATTGCGATCTTGATCACCCCGCCCCAGTTGCACATCAAGCTGCAGTTGGCATCGAGGGCAGGCATTCCCCCCAGCAACAGGGTCGGCGCTCCGGGCATCCACGGGGCAGCAGTGGCCGGAATGCAGGGCATCGGCGTCAGCACGCCGAGGGCGGCCGCCATGGCCGCGGCGACCATTGGGTTGGCCGGGCTCATGCACATGCCAAACGGCATGATGTTCAGCAGCGGAATGTGATCCATGATGTTCGCCGCCGGCATGCCCCCGGTCAGCGTGCGGTTCACCGGCAGCACGTTGAGCACCCCCGGCGCCGCACCGAAACTGCATTGCAGGGTCGCGGTGGCGCACACTTGCGGACAGCCCATGTCGAATCTCCTTCCTGGACGCGATGCTCCTCTGAACCATAGTCCGCCGAGCCTGTTCTCGCACATCAGGAACGCTGATTATCCGGCAACACGCTAACCTATAAGACCTTGCCGCGCTTGTGGCGCCCCCGGCACGCCATTAGATTAGTCAATGATGTCTGGCCTCCAAAATAAGCAGAAGGGATAAGCATGGCGCTTACTGACCAGTCCACCCGTATCCGCTCTGGCGAAGAACTGGATGCCAGCCTGATCGATCCGTACCTCAAGGCGCACATTCCGGGCCTGAGCGGGTTGCCACAGATCAGCCAGTTCCCCGGTGGCGCTTCGAACCTGACATACCTGCTCGAATACCCCGAGCAGGAGTTCGTGCTGCGTCGGCCGCCGTTTGGCCACAAGGCCAAGTCTGCCCACGACATGGGCCGTGAGTTCCGCATTCTCAATCAGCTCAAGGACGGTTTCCCGTATTGCCCGAAAGCCTACGTGCACTGCACCGACGAATCGGTGATCGGTGCCGAGTTCTATGTGATGGAACGGGTCAAGGGGATCATCCTGCGCTCCGAACTGCCAGCGGAACTGGGCCTCGACGCCGCTAAAACCGAAGCCCTGTGCAAGAGTTTCATCGACAAGTTCGTCGAACTGCACCGCGTTGATTACCAAGCCTGTGGCCTGGCCGACCTGGGCAAGCCGCAGGGTTATGTCGCGCGGCAGATTCGTGGCTGGAGCGAGCGCTACGAAAAAGCCCTGACACCCGACGCTCCGAGCTGGGAAGCGGTCAAGGCTTGGCTCAACGACAAGATGCCAGCCGACCATCCAACGTCGAGCATCGTCCACAACGACTACCGTTTCGACAACGTGATCCTCGACCCGAACAACCCGATGCAGATCATCGGCGTACTGGATTGGGAACTGACCACCCTCGGCGATCCGCTGATGGACCTGGGCAACACCCTCGCCTACTGGATCGAAGCGAGCGACCCGGCGCCGGTGCAACTGATGCGCCGTCAACCGAGCCACGCCCCCGGCATGCTGACCCGTCGCGAGTTCGTCGATTACTACGCCGAACGTTCGGGAATCCGGATCGACAACTTCGACTTCTACTACACCTACGGGCTGTTCCGCCTGGCCGGTATCGTGCAGCAGATCTATTACCGCTTCTTCCATGGCCAGACCCAGGACAAACGCTTCGCGCAGTTCATTCACATGAACAAGCTGCTGGAGCAGATGAGCCTGCAAGTCATCCAGAAATCCAGCCTCTGATCGCGCCCGGCGCCTGCCCACCTCAAGGAAAAACCATGTCCAAGACCCATTTGTTCGACCTCGACGGTAAAATCGCTTTCGTCTCCGGCGCCAGCCGTGGCATCGGTGAAGCGATCGCCAAACTACTGGCCCAGCAAGGCGCCCACGTGATCGTATCGAGTCGCAAACTCGACGGCTGCCAGCACGTGGCCGACGCGATCATCGCTGACGGCGGCAAAGCCACCGCTATCGCTTGCCACATCGGTGAAATGGAACAAATCACTCAAGTGTTCGCCAGTATTCGCGAACAATTCGGTCGCCTGGACATCCTGGTCAACAATGCCGCGACCAACCCGCAGTTCTGCAACGTGCTGGACACCGACCTCGGCGCCTTCCAGAAAACCGTCGACGTGAACATTCGCGGCTACTTCTTCATGTCGGTGGAAGCCGGCAAGCTGATGCGCGAAAACGGTGGTGGCAGCATCATCAACGTCGCCTCGATCAACGGCATTTCGCCGGGCATCTTCCAGGGCATCTACTCGGTGACCAAGGCGGCGGTGATCAACATGACCAAGGTCTTTGCCAAGGAGTGCGCGCAGTTCGGCATCCGCTGCAACGCCCTGCTGCCAGGCCTGACCGACACCAAATTTGCCTCGGCGCTGGTGAAAAACGACGCGATCCTGAAGACCGCGTTGCAACAGATTCCGCTCAAGCGTGTGGCGGATCCGAGTGAAATGGCTGGGGCAGTGCTTTATTTGGCGAGTGATGCGTCGAGTTATACGACTGGGGTTTCGCTGAATGTGGACGGTGGTTTCCTGTCCTGATTTTCTGTCTCCTGTGGCATAGGTATCTACATAAATGCAATGCAGGACTACTCCCGTAGCAGCTGCCGAGCCCGCGAGGCTGCGTTCGGCTCGGTCCGCGCTCGGGCGAAGCAGTCGTAAAATCAGAACGCGCGGTACATCAGACAGATCCCGCACACCGGGTTTACGACTGCTCCGCAGCCGAACGCAGCCTCGCGGGCTCGGCAGCTGCTACGGGAAAAGGGGCGCCCCCAGAATTTAGCGAATTTTAATTCCATTGTTTGCATTTAGAGAATATTTATTCCATAACTAGGCATCCTGAAAACAATAATCCAAAGGACCCTGTTATGCGCGAACTCGGAATCGGACTTATCGGCACAGGCTTCATGGGCCGTGCCCACGCCCTGGCCTTTCGCAATGTCAGCGCGGCGTTTGAACTGCCCTTCACGCTGCGCCTCGCCGCGCTTGCCGACGCCGATCCCGCTCGTGCACAAGCGTGTGCCACGGCCTGGGGCTTCGAACAGGCTCACAGTGACTGGCAACAGTTGATCGACGATCCCAAGGTCAACCTGATCGCCATCACCACACCGAACCATCTTCATTACCCGATGGCCATGGCTGCTATCGCCGCCGGCAAACCGCTGTACTGCGAAAAGCCACTGGCGGTCAGTCTTGAGCAGGCCAGTGCCATGCACCTGGCAGCCAAAACCGCTGGCGTGGTCACCCGCGTGGGCTACAACTACCAGCACAACCCGATCATTGGCTTAGCCCGCGAGCTGATTCGAAACGGCGAGCTGGGCGAGATCATCAGCTTTCAAGGCGAATTCAGCGAAGACTTCATGGCTGACCCGAACTCGCCATGGTCCTGGCGCTGCGAGGCCGAACATGCCGGCGGCGCGCTGGCGGACCTGGGCAGTCATTTGCTGGCCATGGCGCGCTATCTGGTGGGCGATGTCGAGGCAGTGTGTGCCGATACCCAAACGGTGCACCGCCAGCGTCCAGCCACGGCGGGCAGCCTGGAACAACGCAGCATTGCCATCGACGATCAGGCCCAAGCCCTGCTGCGCTTTGCCAACGGCGCGCGTGGCACCTTCAGCAGCAGTTGGCTCAAGCATGGCTACAAGAATCATCTGAGTTTCGAGATCAGCGGCACCAAGGGCACCCTGGCGTTCGATCAGGAGCGCTTGAATGAGTTGCGCCTGTGCCGCGCCGGCCAGGACGGTTTCCAGCGTTTACTGGCCGGACCGAACCTGCCCGGCTACGCGGCGTTTAGCCCTGCGCCAGGGCATCAACTGGGCTACAACGAGTTGAAGACGCTGGAAGTGCATGCGCTGATCATGGCCCTGGCCGGACAAGGCCAGGACGGCACGGATTTCGAGGAGGCCTGGGAAGTGGAGCGCTTGGCAGCGGCGATTCGGCTGGCAGCGCGGGAGCAGCGCTGGGTCAATATCAGGGAGGTCTGATCGCTCCAGCGCTGCGTCATGGCAACGCTCAGCGCACCAGGCGTAGTGCCAGCGCCTTGGCCTGGCTCGCCACGTCGGTCACTGCCGTGCTTTCCCACCACATTCCGCGCAGGGGTGGGCCCATGGCGAACAAGCGCTGGGCAACCTGCCCCTCGGCATCGATCACCGCCCCGCTCGGATCCGCTGCGATCCCCAGCGCCAATGGCCCCGGTTGTATCAAGCCGCGGGCCAGCAGTTGCTGCGGCAAAGGTCGGGCGACCCGGCGCCAGTCGTATTCGATGCCGCTGGAGTTGATCAGCGCATCGCCACTGACCACCGTCACTTCAGACTCACCGCGAAGACGAATGCGAATGCTCACCTGCCCCTCCCCCGAGGGTGCCAGGCCCTTGAACGACGCAGCCTGAATCCGCAGCCGTCCTTCCTGGTGCAAACGCGCCACCAGCTCCGCACTCAAGGGCGGCGAGCGATGATGATGACTTTCCCACCATGGCCGCACATGCCGCACAAACTGCCGGCGTTGCACATCCGTTGCCTGGCTCCAGAGCCGCCCGATATGCGCCTGCACGGTATCCAGCGGCGCCTGCCAGTCGATACCCTCCGCCATCGCCGCACGGCAATGGCGCCGCAGTTCATGCATCAGCTGACGCGGGCTGCGAATGTCGGGATCTTCGGCCAGAAAATCCACCCACGCCGGCGGTTGCCGACGCACATGCGGCAACAAGCCGTGACGGGAAAAAACCTCGATCGGCCCACGATGCCCGGCCTGCTCCAGTGACACCACCGCATCGACCATGGTCAGACCCGAACCGATGATCAACACCGTCGACTGCGGATCAAGCTGCGTCATGGCCGCCACATCCCAAGGATCGACGGCTGCAGCGTTCAAGCCACTGGACTCGGTTTGCGGGGTCCGCGCAGCCGGAAACAAGCCAGTCGCCAGCACCGCAAAAGCGCCGCGCAACCGCGAGCCATCACTCAAGGTCAGTAACGTGGCGTGTTCATCGGTTTGCAGGTCGAGCACTTCCCCGCGCACATGTTCGACGCTTGAGCCATAACCCGCGCCGACGGCCTGGGCTTCGGCCAACCGCTGCTGCACATACAGGCCGAACATGCCGCGAGGCGGGAACAACTCGGCGACCGGCACCGACTGCTGGCCCGACTCCGGCCAGCCGCCGTTCGCAATAAATGCCGTCAGCCATTGAGTCAGGTCATCGGGGTTGTCCGGGTCGACACCCATCCGCGCGGCGTTGCCGTTCAGCGTATGGCCCAGCTCAACCGCGCTGTAAGCCTCGCCCCGACCCAACTCGGCGCGGGGCTCAATCACCAGCACCTGACGCTTGCCGGGCAAACGCAGCAACTGCATGGCCAGTAACGCGCCGCTCAGGCCACCGCCGATGATCAGGATGTCGGCGTTGCGAATAATGTCTGTTGCCTGTCCGCCAGGGTTTTCAGTCATGCGGTTCTCACGGATCGAGGGGAATGTCTGAAATGTATCACTGGATGGTTATCGGGACCGATGATCTGTTTCAGAGCACCACATTGCGCACAAACCGCGTCGCCACTGCTCCATCGTTGCGATACGCGTGGGGCCGGTTACTGGCGAAGCTGATGAACTCACCCGTCGCAAGGCTGCGTTCCTCGTCCCCCAGCACCAGCGTCAGGCTGCYTTCAAACACATACAGCTGTTCACTCCAGCCATCGGCATCCGGCTCCGAAAGGTATTGCTCGCCCGGCTCCAGCCGCCACTCCCAGAGCTCGACTTCACGGCTTGCATTGGCCTTGGCCAACAACACGGCTTTACTGCCGGGGATCAATCCAGCCCACGCCAGTTCGTTGATGCGGCTTGGGTCACGCACTTCGGGGGCCTGGATCAAATCGCTGAAAGCCACGTCCAACGCCTCAGCCACCCGGTCGAGGGTGGTCAGGCTGACGTTTTTCTCACCCGCTTCGATGGCCACCAGCATCCGGCGGCTGACCCCGGATTTTTCCGCCAATGCGGTCTGGCTCAGCTCTGCGGCGTGGCGCAGGCGTCGGACGTTCTGGCTGACGTGTTGAAGGACGGAGGCCCGTTGGCCGGAATCTTTGTGCACTATATTGCTCACTTAGTGGGTTTGCGCAGTATACTGCCCAACTTCGGGCGCATTGTGCGTCCCCCTCAGGTAGTGCGCAAGGCCATGACGTCGGTGAATTCTTCCAAACCCTCTGCCTTTTTCTCACGGTTCAGCAAGGCTGAATGCGTGCTGGTGCTGATCACCATGGTCTGGGGCGGGACGTTCCTGCTGGTGCAGCATGCGATGACGGTCAGCGGGCCGATGTTTTTCGTCGGCCTGCGCTTCGCTGCAGCGGCGAGCATCGTCGCGCTGTTCTCCTGGCGCAGCCTGCGGGACCTGACCTTGTTTGAACTCAAGGCCGGCGTGTTCATTGGTGTAGCGATCATGCTCGGCTACGGCCTGCAAACCGTCGGTTTGCAGACCATCCTCAGCAGTCAGTCGGCGTTTATCACCGCGCTTTACGTGCCGTTCGTACCCTTGCTGCAATGGCTGGTGCTGGGACGTCGGCCGGGGTTGATGCCGAGTATCGGCATCATGTTGGCGTTTACCGGGTTGATGCTGCTTTCAGGCCCGGCCGGGGCGTCGTTGAATTTCAGCTCGGGGGAAATTGCCACGCTGATCAGCGCCGTCGCCATCGCTGCCGAAATCATTCTGATCGGCACCTATGCTGGCCGAGTCGACGTGCGTCGGGTCACCGTGGTGCAACTGGCAACCACTTCGGTACTGGCATTTTTGATGATCGTGCCGACTCAGGAAGCGCTTCCCGGTTTTTCCTGGGTGCTGCTGGCCAGCGCGGTGGGCCTGGGCGCTGCCAGCGCGGCGATACAGGTGGCGATGAACTGGGCGCAGAAAAGCGTTTCACCGACCCGCGCGACGCTGATCTACGCCGGCGAACCGGTCTGGGCTGGAATTGCCGGGCGCATCGCGGGCGAGAGGCTGCCGGGGCTGGCGCTGTTTGGTGCGGCGTTGATTGTCGCGGCGGTGATCGTTAGTGAACTGAAGACCAAGGGCAAGACTGCTGCGACTGAAGAAGAGTTGGAGCAGGAAGCACAAGGTTAAGGCGTGAAATCTGCAGCGCTTGAAAAATAGCTATCGCGAGCAGGCTCGCTCCCACATTTGGTGCGTACCCCTGTGAGAGCGGGCTTGCTCGCGAAGGGGCCAGAACGATCGGACACTGCCCTCTGAAACAATGTGAATCAGGCGTTTTCAGCCTACCTTGTAGGATCCTGCCACAGCTTGGCAGTTGGTGATCAGGGACTCGGCACGTATGATCCTTCACAAACTTTCGCAGATTAGAAGCCTATGTCCCTGATAGTTCTACTGCTTCTGCCTTTTATTGGCAGCTGTCTGGCGGCCTTGCTGCCGCACAACGCGCGTAATACCGAATCGATACTCGCTGGCCTGGTCGCCTTGATCGGCACCGTCCAGGTGGCGTTGCTGTATCCGCAAATCGCCCACGGTGGCGTGATTCGCGAAGAATTTTTCTGGCTACCGAGCCTGGGCTTGAATTTCGTCCTGCGCATGGACGGTTTCGCCTGGCTGTTCTCGATGCTGGTGCTGGGTATCGGCACGCTGGTTTCGCTGTACGCGCGGTATTACATGTCGCCGGACGACCCGGTGCCGCGCTTCTTTGCATTCTTCCTGGCGTTCATGGGCGCCATGCTCGGGCTGGTGATCTCCGGCAACCTGATTCAGATGGTGTTCTTCTGGGAGCTGACCAGCCTCTTCTCGTTCCTGTTGATCGGCTATTGGCACCACCGCGCCGATGCTCGCCGTGGCGCCTACATGGCGCTGATGGTGACCGGTGCCGGGGGTTTATGCCTGCTGGCGGGGGTGATGCTGCTCGGCCATGTCGTGGGCAGCTATGACCTGGACAAGGTCCTGGCCGCCGGCGATCTGATTCGCGCCCATGCGCTGTACCCCATCCTGCTGCCGCTGATCCTGATCGGCGCCTTGAGCAAAAGCGCCCAATTCCCCTTCCACTTCTGGCTTCCCCACGCCATGGCCGCACCGACACCGGTCTCGGCGTACCTGCACTCGGCGACCATGGTCAAGGCCGGGGTTTTCCTGTTGGCACGGCTGTGGCCGTCGCTGTCCGGCAGCGAAGAGTGGTTCTATATCGTCAGCGGGGCTGGCGCCTGTACGTTGTTGCTCGGCGCTTACTGCGCGATGTTCCAGAACGACCTCAAGGGCCTGCTGGCCTACTCGACCATCAGCCATCTGGGCCTGATCACCCTGTTGCTGGGCCTGAACAGCCCGCTGGCCGCCGTCGCGGCAGTGTTTCATATTCTCAACCATGCGACCTTCAAGGCCTCGCTGTTCATGGCTGCCGGGATCATCGACCACGAAAGCGGCACCCGCGACATACGCAAGCTCAATGGCCTGATCAAACTGATCCCGTTTACCGCGACCCTGGCGATGGTCGCCAGCGCCTCGATGGCCGGCGTGCCGTTGCTCAACGGTTTCCTTTCGAAAGAGATGTTCTTCGCCGAAACCGTGTTCATCAATGCCTCGGCCTGGATCGAAACGACCCTGCCGATCGTCGCGACCATCGCCGGTACGTTCAGCGTCGCCTACTCGCTGCGCTTTACCGTAGATGTGTTTTTCGGCCCGACCGCCACCGACCTGCCGCACACCCCGCACGAACCGCCGCGCTGGATGCGTGCACCAGTGGAGTTGCTGGTGTTCACCTGCCTGGTGGTCGGGATTTTCCCGGCCCAGGTGGTCGGCCCGCTACTCGCCGCCGCGGCCCTGCCGGTGGTGGGTGGAACCCTGCCCGAATACAGCCTGGCGATCTGGCACGGCTGGAACGCGCCGATGATCATGAGCCTGATCGCCATGTCCGCCGGTATCGTTGTGTACCTGCTGCTGCGCAATCCGCTCAAACGCGGACGGTTCGAATACCCGCCGATCATCGGTCGGCTCAACGGCAAGCGCCTGTTCGAATGCAGCCTGGTGGTGATGATGCGTCTGGCCCGGCGGCTGGAACGGCGACTCAGTACCAAGCGCCTGCAAACCCAATTGTTCCTGCTGGTGCTGGTAGCGGTGTTGGCGGGGTTGATTCCGCTGCTGCACAGCGGACTGAGCTGGGGCGAGCGGCCGAAGATCCCCGGCTCGATCGTCTTCGTCACACTCTGGTTGCTGGCGATTGCCTGCGCGTTGGGCGCCGCCTGGCAAGCCAAGTACCACCGACTCGCGGCCCTGACGATGGTCAGTGTCTGCGGCATGATGACCTGCGTCACCTTCGTCTGGTTCTCGGCGCCGGACCTGGCCCTGACCCAATTGGTGGTCGAGGTGGTGACCACCGTGCTGATCCTGCTTGGCCTGCGCTGGTTGCCACGGCGGATCGAAGAGGTCTCGCCACTGCCCAGCAGCGTGCCCAAGGCGCGGGCTCGCCGTTTGCGCGACTTGCTGCTGTCGAGCGCGGTCGGCATCGGCATGGCGCTGCTCGCCTACGCCATGCTGACCCGCCAGACACCGAACGATATTTCCTCGTTCTACCTCAGTCGCGCGTTGCCCGAAGGTGGCGGCAGCAACGTGGTGAACGTGATGCTGGTGGACTTCCGCGGCTTCGACACCCTCGGTGAAATCACCGTGCTGGTGGCCGTGGCGCTGGCCGTGTTCGCCCTGCTCCGACGCTTCCGCCCACCGAAGGAAAGCATGCAGCTGCCGGCACAACAACGCCTGCTGGCACCGGACGTGGTCACCGATCTGGTCAACCCGCGTCACGCCAGCGATACCGCGCTGGGCTTCATGATGGTCCCGGCGGTGCTGGTGCGGCTGTTGCTGCCGATTGCAGTGGTGGTGTCGTTCTACCTGTTCATGCGCGGGCACAATCAACCGGGCGGCGGATTTGTCGCCGGGCTGGTGATGTCGGTGGCGTTCATCCTGCAATACATGGTCGCCGGCACTCAGTGGGTCGAGGCGCAGATGAACCTGCGGCCGGTGCGCTGGATGGGCACCGGGCTGCTGTTCGCCACGCTCACCGGCCTCGGTGCGATGGTCGCCGGTTATCCGTTCCTGACCACCCACACCTGGCATTTCGGGCTGCCGCTGCTGGGCGAGATTCATATCGCCAGTGCGCTGTTTTTCGACATCGGCGTGTACGCGGTGGTGGTAGGTTCGACACTGCTGATCCTGACTGCCCTGGCGCACCAATCGGTGCGTGGCCACAAGCCGGGCAGCCAGCCTAAACCCATTGCCAAGCCAGGAGCTGCCTGATGGAAGAAGTCATCGCAATCGCCATTGGCGTACTGGCAGCCTCCGGGGTCTGGCTGGTGCTGCGCCCACGGACCTTTCAGGTCGTCATGGGCCTGTGCCTGCTGTCTTATGGGGTCAACCTGTTCATCTTCAGCATGGGCAGCCTGTTCATCGGCAAGGAGCCGATCATCAAGGACGGCGTGCCCCAGGACTTGCTGCATTACACCGATCCGCTGCCTCAGGCACTGGTGCTCACCGCCATCGTCATCAGCTTCGCCATGACCGCATTGTTCCTGGTGGTGCTGCTGGCGTCCCGGGGCCTGACCGGTACCGACCACGTCGATGGCCGGGAGCCTAAAGAATGAGCTGGATGCCCCATCTGATCGCTGCACCGATTCTGCTGCCGTTGCTGACGGCGGCGCTGATGCTGATGCTCGGCGAAAAACACCGCCCGCTCAAAGCCCGGATCAACCTGTTTTCCAGCCTGTTGGGCCTGGGGATTTCCGTGCTGTTGCTGCAGTGGACCCAGGCGCAAGGCGTGCCCGGCTCCATCGGCGTGTACCTGCCGGGCAACTGGCAGGCACCGTTCGGTATCGTGCTGGTGGTCGATCGCCTGTCGGCGCTGATGCTGGTGCTGACCGGGATCATCGGCGTCAGCGCCCTGCTGTTCGCCATGGCCCGCTGGGACAGTGCCGGCGCAAGTTTCCACGCGCTGTTCCAGATTCAACTGATGGGCCTCTACGGGGCCTTCCTGACCGCCGACCTGTTCAACCTCTTCGTGTTTTTCGAAGTGCTGCTGGCGGCGTCTTACGGCTTGATGCTGCACGGTTCGGGGCGCGCCCGGGTGTCGTCGGGCCTGCATTACATTTCGATCAACCTGCTGGCCTCGTCGCTGTTCCTGATTGGCGCGGCGCTGATCTATGGCGTCACCGGCACCCTGAACATGGCCGATCTGGCGCAGAAGATCCCGCTGGTGCCGGAAGCCGATCGCGGCTTGCTGCATGCCGGCGCGGCGATTCTGGCCGTGGCGTTCCTGGCGAAGGCCGGGATGTGGCCGCTGAACTTCTGGCTGGCTCCAGCCTACTCCTCGGCCAGTGCGCCGGTGGCGGCGCTGTTCGCGATCATGACCAAGGTCGGCGTCTACACCTTGCTGCGTCTGTGGACCCTGCTGTTCTCCGGCCAGGCCGGTGCGTCGGCATACTTTGGCGGCGACTGGCTGACCTACGGCGGCATGGCGACGATTATCTGCGCGGCATTGGCGATCCTCGCCACGCAGCGACTGGAGCGCATGGCCAGCCTGAGCATCATGGTGTCGGCGGGCATCCTGTTGTCGGCCATCGGTTTTGCCCAGCCGAGCCTGATCGGCGCGGCGCTGTTCTATCTGGTCAGCTCGACCCTGGCGCTGAGCGCGCTGTTCCTGCTGGCGGAGCTGATCGAACGTTCGCGCACGGCCATCGAGATGCCGCTGGACGATGAAGTCGAAGTACCGCCGCGACCGCTGGAATCCTCACCGCCGACCAAGGGCACCAACCTCGACGACGATCAGAAAGCCGTGGTCGGCCAGGTGATTCCCTGGACGATGGCCTTCCTTGGCTTGAGCTTCATTGCCTGTGCATTGCTGATCGTCGGCATGCCGCCGCTCTCCGGGTTCATCGGCAAACTCGGCTTGCTCAGCGCCCTGCTCAACCCGTTGGGCCTCGGCGCCTCGGGCGAGCAGCCGATATCAAACGCGGCGTGGAGCCTGCTGGCGCTGTTGATCCTGTCCGGGCTGGCTTCGTTGATCGCCTTCTCGCGCCTGGGCATCCAGCGTTTCTGGACGCCCGCAGAACGCCCTTCACCGGTGCTGCGACGCCTGGAATGCGTGCCGATTTTTGCCCTATTGGCCTTGAGCATCGCGTTGACCTTCAAGGCCGAACCGCTGATGCGTTACACCCAGGCGGCCGCCGACACCTTGAACAATCCGCAGCAATACGTGACTGCGGTACTCGGCACCCGCGCCGTACCAAACCCCGAAGCCAAGGCTGCGATGCAGGAGGTGCAACCATGAAGCGTCTGTTTCCTGCCCCCTGGTTGTCGTTGGCCCTTTGGGTGCTGTGGCTGGTGCTGAACCAGTCCATCAGCCCCGGCAACCTGCTACTGGGCGCGATACTGGGTTTTTGCGCGCCACTGATGATGCGCAAGCTGCGACCGTTGCCGATCCGCATTCGTCGTCCCGGAGTAATCCTGCGCCTGATCTTCCTGGTCGGCTGTGACGTGTTGGCGTCCAACCTCGCCGTCGCCTGGGGCGTGTTGAACGCCGGTCGACGGCCGCCACACTCGACGTTCATCAAGGTGCCGCTGGACCTGCGTGACGCCAACGGCCTCGCGGCGCTGTCGATGATCACCACGGTGATTCCCGGTACAGTCTGGTCGGAGCTGGCGCTGGATCGCAGCATTCTGCTGTTGCATGTGTTCGATCTGGATGACGAAGCGCACTTCATCCAGCACTTCAAGGCGACTTATGAGCGCCCCTTGATGGAGATTTTCGAATGAGCACCCTGCTTTCGAATGCGGTCCTGTTCAGCCTGTTCATTTTTTCGCTGGCGATGGGACTGACGCTGATTCGCCTGTTCAAAGGTCCATCGGCACAGGACCGGGTTCTGGCGCTGGATTACCTGTACATCCTCGCCATGCTGATGATGCTGGTGCTGGGGGTCCGCTATGCCAGTGACACCTACTTCGAAGCGGCGCTGCTGATCGCACTGTTCGGCTTCGTCGGTTCGTTTGCCCTGGCAAAATTCCTGCTGCGTGGCGAGGTGATCGAATGAATGAGTTGGGTCAGTTGTCTTTGTGGGTCGAGATCCCGGTGGCGATCCTGCTGGTCGCCAGCAGCCTGTTCGCGTTGATCGGCGCCATCGGCCTGCTGCGTTTGAAGGACTACTTCCAGCGCATGCACCCGCCGGCGTTGGCCTCGACCCTGGGCGCCTGGTGCGTGGCACTGGCGTCGATCATCTTTTTCTCGGCGCTCCAGTCGAGCCCGGTGTTGCACGCCTGGCTGATCCCGATACTGCTGTCGATCACCATGCCGGTCACCACCCTGCTGCTGGCGCGTGCGGCGCTATTTCGTAAACGCATGGCCGGGGATGATGTGCCGGCTGAGGTCAGCAGTCGGCGGACTGAAAGTGGTCGATGATTGCAAAGGGTTGTGGTGAATGGAAAGGCCTCATCGCGAGCAGGCTCGCTCCCACATTAGATCTTCAGTGAACACAACATTCGTGTACACCCGGGGCCAGTGTGGGAGCGAGCCTGCTCGCGATGGCGATAGCCCGGTCGCCTCAAGCCCACGCAACGGCTAACAACCCCGCCCCCAACACCACACACAGCGGTGAATAGGCCCAGGTGTCGAGGCGCGCGAACTTCGATCCGGCCTGCTCCTTGAAAAAGCCGACCAGGTTCGAATCACCGATCGCGCGGGCAAACATCAGCAAGGCGATTGCACTGATCAGCCATTGCAGCGACCAGTGCCCGACTGCCGGCACAAACAGGCCGACTCTCAGGCACACCATCAAGGCTATCAGCAACAATCCGACAGCCACTGCCAGGGTTCCGAGTGCAGAAGGTTTGAAAGCCGGCCGCAGCCCTTCCTCCGCACCGTCTTGTACCTGTGGCACCACAGCGTCACTGGCCCAACGACCGCCGAGCGCCCAGTACAGATGAATCAGGCTGATCAGCACAAACGCGGCGACGATCCATTGAGCAAGCACAAACGTCATGAGTGGGGTTCCTGGAATCGATGGCAGAAGAAACAGCCTAGACCAGAGTTTTTATCAGTGCGTTGTTCCACGGCAATGTTGCAGTCACGCACCATGAAATTCGCCTGAACGCTGCCCCTTCATTGATCGATTCGCTGCCCTACAGACTGGCAGAGACCTTGTCTGCGACATCCTTGGGCAACCACGCCCGCCAGACCTCCGGGTGCGCCTTCATGAAGGCTTCAGCCGCCTGACGCGGCGCGGTGTGGTTCTCGCTGATTTCGGCCAGGGCCTTGTTCAACGGCCCGATAGGCAGGTCGACCTTGCTGAAAAACTCGGTCACCTGCGGATACTGTTTCTGGAACGGCGCGGATACCCCAATCGACAGTTTCGAGGGCAGCGAGCGTGTTGGTTTTGGATTGGGGTTATCGGCATCGGTCAGGGTCTTCCAGGCCTCGGCATCGAACGGCGGCTCTTCCAGTTGAATCAGCTTGAAGCGTCCGAGCAATGGCGTTGGCGACCAGTAATAAAACAGCACCGGCTTGCCACGGCGAATGGACGAGGTGATCTCCGCGTCCAGCGCCGCGCCGGAACCGCTGCGAAAATTCACATAACTGTCCGTCAGGCCATAGGCCTTGAGCTTCTGCTTGTTGACCACTTCCGAGGTCCAGCCGATCGGGCTATTGAGGAAACGGCCTTTGCCGGGGCTTTCCGGATCGCTGAAGACATCCTTGTAGCGCGGCAGGTCCGACACGCTGCGCAAGTCCGGCGCCAGTGGCTTGATGCCTTTGGCCGGATCGCCCTTGATCACGTATTCCGGCACCCACCAGCCTTCGGTTGCACCTTTGACGGTATCGCCGATACTCGCCACCTTGCCTTCAGCCTCGGCCTTGACCCAGACCGGACTGCGACCGGCCCACTCTTCGCCAATGACCTGAATGTCATTGTTGGCCAGCGCGGTTTCCAGGGTAATGGTGGTGCCCGGCAAGGTATCGGTCGGCAGGCCGTAACCCTTCTCGACAATGATTCGCAAAATGTCGGTGATCAGACTGCCGCTTTCCCAGTTCAGGTCAGCGAAGTGGATCGGCGCCGGGGCGGCCATTACGATCATGGACGACAACAACAGACCAACGGTGGTTAGCAGACTTCCCAACAGCAGTCGAAACCCTTTCATGCGTTACACCTCATGCTGTTCACAGCCATGGCAGGACGGCTTTGCGCACAAAGGCCGCGCACCTGCGAATACTCAGTCAACTGACTGTAGTAGAGGTTTGTGCGTTCGAGGTCCAACGATCAACTTTCAGAAGAGTCCTGCAAGTGCTGCAACTCCCTTCGCACCATGCTGGCGTACTCCGCCGGACGCAAGGTGTAGATCTGTGATGCCACCCAGCTTAGCCAGGCGCCCTGCAGAACAGCCTTCTGAGCGAACAGGCGCTGGGCTTGTGCACGAGCACTGTCGAGGTTTTGCTCATGGAAGTCAGCCCGGGACAGGCTCATTTATTCACTGGCCTTGAACGTTATGAGCTCGCCTTTGCGCCACTTGGCAGCTTTGCCGGTTACCGCTTTCAAGGTTTTGGTCAGGCCTTCCTGTAGCTGTTGGTGAGCGGCAAACACCGTCACTACGCTATGGCCTTCCTTGAACAGAATGGCGTGGCCGTCTGCCGTGGTCACAAATGCGTAATCACCGAGGCCGTAGACCGTCAGTTTGATCTCGCGAAACTTGATTTCGAATTTACCACCTTCGCGACTCGGCAATACCGCTGCGCGGAAATGATCGCCGACCTTGAGCTCCAGGCGAGGCTTGTCGTCCACCACCAGTGCCGACTCGGTGTCGATCTCGGCGACGTAAATACCTTCAGGGGTCTGTTCGGTGATGTAAACGAAACGTGATTGAAACTGCTTGACCAGCTTTGCGCGCAGATCACCCAGCACGAACAAAGCATGCATATCGAGATTACTTACTGCCAAGGAAACATCCCCACATCTGAAAATGACGCTACCCGCAGAAAAAACAGGCAGCAGAAAAACGGTCATACCGAAAATGTCGCAACAATGACCAAGCTGAAATCGTGAAGCGAGCAGAAAGCTCCTTCATCGCAGGGTAGGAAAAGACTACTGGAATGCCCATCCTCCCGTCTTCCCTGGCGGTCGTCAGATGCTGAAGGAAATCGCCCTTCTAACGGCCAGAGAATACTGGACTATCTACTTTAGGGAGAAAACTGTTTAAAAAAAGCACTTTTCTGACATATCGCCAGAAAAAAATTGCTTTAGATAAGCATGAACCTCCAACCCGTGGAGGCGATTCTAGAGCAGCCATGCGCCCCTAGACTACCTAAAGCGACGTGTATCCGTCGGCAAACCATAGAAAAGGAATTCATATGAGCACGCTGACCCTCTCTGCCCAGCACACAAACACCCCGACCTATAGCCCTMACCTGCGTTATCAGGTGGTTCTGGCGGGTAACCGCTTTTTCCATATCAAAGAAACCGCAACGGGTCGTGTAAGAGGTTTCCGTGGTGACCACAACGAAGCCTGCGCTCTCGCCAGAAACCTCGAAACTCGCCTCTGACACACCCGATTGCGTTCGCCTGCGCTGTCGTTTCGTCACACCGATGACTTAACTGCGCCGCAGGTAAGCAACAACTGCCATACTGCCCGACCATTGAAACTCAGCCCCTTCGGCAGGCTGCGTTGAAAACAACAGAATAATTTCCAAGGGAAGGCGTACGTGACGGAATTTGATATCGGCGAATTTTTTATTTGGGGTGAAGCCAGAGACGTCGATGGCGAATTCCAGGCAGTGATTGTCATGCGCGCCAAGCCTCCGCTGACCACCGTGACTTACCACCAGGTCGAGAAAGACCGCTGGTTCAAGACCAAAGACGTCGCCGCCGCCGCGGCCATGGAATCTGCCAAGGCGCTGAAGCTTGCTGTTGATGGAGGCGCATTGAACGCCTGATCAACAGGTCGCGACTTGAGCAGTCTCATTAGCGAAAACGATTTAATGCAGGCTGTCGGGTTTTTCGGCGTTAAGTTGCGCCAACCAGGCAGCCTTGCATTCCTCGGCCTCATTACGGCTTGAGAATGCAGTGCCACGCTGCTCGCCATTGAGCAAGACGACCCAGCACACGCTTTGCCCCGCGGCCCGCAATCCGGCAGGCACGCCACTGCCAATCATCACCGCCACATCGACTTTACTTTGCATGAGGGCACCTCGGAATCGTTCATTAGCTTCCTAACAATGTAGAAATGTTAATGAGTCCCGCTCCCTGGAAATAGCCGCCCGCCTGCACAATTTTCTTGCATAACCGGTAACAATCGCGTGTTCCCAGGACCAGCCTTAACGTGGACTTTCAGGCTTGTAACCTAAGCGCAATCCACCCCAATGCCGCCCTTTGAGCATGATTGGAACCGACAAGTCATGCATCAATTCGCCCGTATCACGAGTATAGGTCTGAAGTAACACAGGCTGTTGATGGCTGCCACAGCGAATACCGGTGCGGTCACTGAATTTGCGTTTGGTACGGTTGTGCAACGTGTCGACGTGTACGTCGCCGGTCAGCGGCTGGCTGAAGATCGCATTGTGTGTCGGTACGTAGCCTTGCTGGGTACAGGCGATCGCAAACACCAGACCTTCATGCCGCTTGAGCAACGGTTCCTGAATCCCCGGCAGCACCTGATCGGCATAGCGGTCAAAACGGGTCTGGAACTTGGTGGGCGCCGTGTTGGGAATTGCCTGATAGTTACGGTCGAACAGGTCCTCCAGACTGACGCGCCCCTGGTCGATGTCCTGCGAGAAACGCTCTGCGATCTGACTGGCACCTTCGCGTGCCAGGTCATAGACCCGTTGGTGGTAGTCGTCCAGTCCGACTTCGGCGAGGCGTTCGCTGATGGTCTCGGCCTGCCCCTCCATTTGCACCGCCGCTTGCGCCAGGTGCCGGGTCTGCTGATCACTGACTGCCAGATCGCTGCGCATCTGTTCGACGGCATGAAACAGACTGTCCAGTTGTTGGTGATTATTGCTTGAGCCACTGGCGATTTCACCGACCTGGGCTTCAACCCCGGCGGCCAGTCGGGCGATGTTTTGCAATTGTTGCCCGGTGTGCTCGACTCGCTCGACACCGCTGTTCAAGTCACTGGACAACTGGCGGATCTGCTCGACCACCTGCGCGGTGCGCTGCTGGATATCGGCCACCATCAACCCGACCTCCTCCGTTGCGGCAGCGGTGCGCCCGGCCAACCCGCGGACCTCATCGGCGACCACCGCAAAACCACGGCCATGCTCCCCGGCCCGCGCCGCTTCAATCGCCGCATTCAGCGCCAATAGATTGGTCTGGCTGGCGATCGTCTGAATCACCAGCGTCACTCGCTGGATGTCTTCACTGCGCACACTCAGGGCTTCGATCAGCTCACGGCTGTCGTTGGCGCGCACACTGAGCTGGTGCATTCGCGTGATGGATTCGGCCAGCACGGTGCTTCCCAGAACACTGCTCTGGTGGGCTTCACTGGCGGCGCCCAAGGCTTGCTGGCTGAGTTGTGAAGTCGCTTTCTCAGTCCCGATCATGACTTCGGCACTGCTGACGATCTGCGCGGCAGCATCGAGTTGCGACTGCAGTTTGCCGGCCAACTGCTTGACCGAATAGGCCACACCCGCAGCAGACAGCGCGTTATGACTGGTGGAATAAGAAAGATCGCGGGTCAGATCGGTGATCGCACTGGACGTGTCGGCGACGGGGACGTCGACGGTTGCCCGCGAACGCAGACGGGGCAGCCAGATAATCAGCACTGCCACCGGTAAACAGAAATAAAGCGACCAACCGCCGAGTGCCAAGGCGCACAGCAACAGCATCAAGGCCACGCTTTGCAGCGCAGGCGCCAACCAGCGCACATCAGCCTTGGGTGAAACCCGCGATTGCGCTGCTGCGCCAGCCAAAGATCCGTCGCCTGCCATGTTCGTTACCCCCACTGCGTTTTCTATTTGTTGTGTCAGCATTAAGCGCCACTAGAAGGCCATTATCTATGGTCCATTAGTCGTGGTGCTTGCAGCAGATCAATAGAAGTGCGGGGATATTTTCCGGGCGGCAAAAAGCTTCGCGGGCAAGCCTGCTCCCACAGGTGAAGGGTGACCTGTGGGAACGGGCTTGCCCGCGAATGGGCGCTACTGAATCAGGCCTGACGCTGGTGCTTGTCGATTTGCTCGTGACGTTCTTGAGCTTCGATGCAGTACTTGGTGGTCGGGCTGATCAGCAGGCGCTTCAGGCCGATCGGCTCGCCGCTGTCGTCGCACCAGCCGAAGGTGTCGTCGCCGATACGCTCCAGCGCTCGTTCCAGCTGAGGCAGCATGCGCTGATCACGATCAATAGCGTTGACCAGCCAGGTGCGCTCTTCTTCGACCGAAGCCGCGTCAGCCGGGTCAGCCGGGGTATCCAGGCTTTCAATGGCGATGCGGTTCTGTTCGATGCGCTCGTGGGTTTCCACTTTCATGGCTTGCAGCAGCTCGGTGAAAAAAGCCTGTTGCTCGGCATTCATGTAGTCATCCGCCGGCATGGCCAGCAACTTTTCCTTTGTCATTGATTTCTCTATAAAAAATACGTGCATTAAGGCGAATCAGGGAGCTTTCCGGTCGACCTTCAAGGCCTCGGAAAGGCGCCGTACATTCCAAGCGCCACCCGGCACTCAATTTACGAGGGGCGGCAGTCTAAGGCCGACTTGCAACCTCAGCAACTGAAAAGACAGGGAATTTGTCCGATAAAGCCCTTAAATTGCTCTCTGGCAAGCTTTGAGGCGGTTATCGGAGTGCGTTTATAGCAAGAAATTCAATCGAGCGGCTGTATATAGAAGACAAACGGCTACGTCACGCAGGTCAGCACCGCAAAAAGTGCCTTTAGAACACGGTTTCGACCTTTATCCCGCCGATCACCGCCGAATGGTTGTCAAGGTTTTTCCAGTGCGAGATGTGGGTATTGCGAAGTACAACCGTTGGACACCGGACCTGTGGGAGCGAGCTTGCTCGCGATGCAAGCGCTGCGGTTTTCCTGGAACACCGCGGTGATGCTATCGCGAGCAGGCTCGCTCCCACACAAGCATTGCTCCCATGGAGGAGCAGCTCAGCGCTTGAGTTTGCGCTTGTTGCGGTATTGGTCGATGACCACCGCGATCACGATGATCAGGCCTTTGATGATGTCCTGGATGTAGGCGTCGACGCCGACGAAGGTGAAGCCGCTGGCCATCACCCCGAGGATCAGCGCGCCGATTACCGTGCCGGTAATGCGTCCCACGCCACCCGCCAGGCTGGTACCGCCAATCACCGCTGCGGCAATCGCGTCCAGTTCATACGACATGCCCATCCCGGCCTGCCCGGTTGCGGCACGGGCCGACGCCACCACGCCCGCCAATCCCGCCAGCAACCCGGCGATGCTGTAGACGATCACCAGATGGCGTTTGACGTTGATCCCGGAGGTGCGCGCCGCCTGCATGTTGCCGCCGATGGCGTAGGTGTATTTACCGTACTTGGTGTAGCGCAAGGCGATGTGGAAGATCACCGCCACCACCAGAAAAATAATCACCGGCATCGCGCCGTGGCCGATGGCCGTGTAGGAATCCGAGAGCATGCTCACCGGCTGGCCTTCGGTGTAGTAACGCGCCAGGCCACGGGCCGAGACCATCATGCCCAAGGTGGCAATGAACGGTGGAATCCCGGTGACGGCAATGATGCTGCCATTGATTGCCCCCGCCAGCAGCCCGACGCCGAGCCCGGCAATCACCGGAATCCACACCGGCAGATCAGTCAACGACGGAAACACCGCACGGGCGAAATCCGAAGTCTGCGCCAGGCTGGCGGCAATCATCGCCGATAAGGCCAGTACCGAGCCCGACGACAGGTCGATGCCGGTGGTGATAATCACCTGGGTCACGCCAATCGCCAGCAGGCCGATGATCGACACTTGCAGGATCATCAGGACCAACCGCTGGGAGTTCATCAAAAAGCTCTGGTCGCGCACGATCCAGCCGAACAGTTCAAAGACCAGGCCAATGCCGATCAGCACCAGAAAGATACTCAGCTCGGTCGGCAAGCGCCGACGACTCTTGGCCGGTGCCATGGCAGGCTTGTTTTCCAGTATCGCGTTCATAACCACTCACCCTTCTTATTGCGTTGCCGGACGCAGACGAAACCGCCGCCAGCCTCAATGTGTTGAACAACTAGTGAACCGCGGTCATCCCGGAGGCCAGTTGCATGACCCGCTCCTGAGTCGCCTCGCTGCGGTCGAGGGTGCCCATCAGGTCGCCCTCGTGCATGACCATCACCCGGTCGCTCATGCCGAGCACTTCCGGCAGCTCCGACGAAATCATGATCACCGCCATGCCCTCGCTGGCGAGATAGGAGATCAGTCGGTAAATCTCGGCTTTGGCGCCGACATCGATGCCGCGGGTTGGCTCGTCGAGAATCAGGATCCGCGGGTTGGTCATCAGCCAACGGGCGAGCAAGGCTTTTTGCTGGTTGCCGCCGGACAAGGTGTCGATGCACTGCTCCAGCGATGGGGTTTTCACCCGCAGCTTCTTGCACATGTCTTCACACAGGGCGCGCAAGGCTTTCTGCTGGATAAAGCCGTTGCCGGCGTAATGCGGCAGCACCGCCATTTCCATGTTTTCCAGGACCGACAGGCACGGGAACAGGCCGCTGAGCTTGCGATCCTCGGTCAGCAACGCAAAACCCTTCTCGATGGCCATGTGCGGATCGCTGATGCGTACCGGCTGGCCATCGAGACGAATTTCACCGCCGTCGCTCGGGGTGATGCCGAAAATCGCTTCGGCGACGTTGGTCCGGCCCGAGCCCATCAGCCCGGCGATGCCGAGGATCTCGCCAGCATGCAGGTCGAAGGAAACGCCCTTGAAGACACCGTCCAGACGCAGGTCACGCACCGACATCAACAGATCGCCAATCGGTTTCTCGCGCACCGGGAACAACTGGCTCAGTTCACGCCCGACCATCATCGAGATCAGGCTGTCGCCATCCATGCTGTCGGCCCGTTGCAGGCCGATGTAGGCACCGTCACGGAACACCGCGACTTCGTCGGCGATGCTGAACACCTCGTTCATCTTGTGGGTGATATAGATGATGCCCTTACCCTGGGCCTTGAGGTCGGCAATGATCGAGAACAGGTGGGCGACCTCCTTGTCGGTAATCGCGGAGGTCGGTTCGTCCATGATCAGGATGTCCGAATCGTAGGACACCGCTTTGGCGATCTCGACCATCTGCCGCTCGGCGATGCTCAGGTTGCCGACCTGTTCTTCCGGGTCGAGATTGATCCGCAGCCGTTCGAGCAATTGCGCGGTGCAGCGGTGCATTTCCCGGTGATCGATCATGTGGAAACCGTTGAGCTGCTCACGACCGATCCAGATGTTCTCGGCGATGCTCATGTGCGGCATCAGGTTGAGCTCCTGGTGGATCATCGCGATCCCGGCCTGCAAGGCTGCCAGCGGCGTATCGAAGGTCACCGGCTTGCCACGCAGACGCAGCTCACCGGCGTCCGGCTGATAGATGCCGGCGATGATTTTCATCAGGGTGGATTTGCCGGCGCCGTTCTCGCCCATCAACGCCAGTACCGAACCCGGACGCACCCGCAGCTGGACATCGGACAAGGCCACCACACCTGGGAAACCCTTGCTGACGTTGACGATCTCCAGCAGGTACGGCTCATCGACAGATACAGCGTTTGGCTGGACACCCACCAACGGGATGTTCGAAGCAGTCGCTGAAGCGAACATGATCAGGTACTCCATCAGCAAGGTTGGCAATGCCACCTTGCATGCTTATTGTTGTTTTTGAACGGACTGACTATTTGAACTGGTCAACGTTTTCCGGGGTGATCAGGCGATACGGCACCCACACGGCTTGCTCGACCGGTTCGTTCCTGGCCATCTTCACGGCGGCGTCGATGGAGTCGACAGCCTGGCCGTTGGCGTCCTGGAACACCGAGACTGCCAGATCACCTTTCTTCACGGCGCGCAGGCCATCCGGAGTACCGTCGACACCGGCGATCAACACACTACCCTTTTCCACGCCGGCCTGTTTCAAGGCCATGGCTGCGCCGATGGCCATCTCGTCATTGTTGGAGACGATGGCGTCGAACTTGCGGCCCTGGGTCAGCCAGTCGTTGACCAACGTCATGCCTTTATCGCGCAGCCAGGTCCCGGTCTGTTCCTGGTCGATCTTGATGCCCGGGTATTTGGCCAGCACCTCTTTGACGCCTTTGGTGCGGTTGGTGGTGGAGTTGTTGGCGAGGTCGCCGAGCAGGATGACGATGTCACCCTTGCCCTTGAGCTTTTCGGCGAGGTACTGCATCTGCATCTGGCCGGCTTCCAGATCATTGGAGGCCACGGTAATCACGCCTTTGGGCAGGTTCAGGTCATCCGGACGACGGTTGACGTAGACCAGCGGAATCCCGGCCTTGACCGCCGCTTCGGTGATTTTTCTGGTCGCGGCGGTATCCACCGGATTCACCACGATGGCGTCGACTTTCTGGCTGATGAAACTTTCAACCTGGCTCAGTTGCTTGACCACGTCGCTGCGGGCGTCTTCGAACTGCAGCTTGACGCCATCGGGCATGGACTTGGCTTGCTTGTCCATGGATTCACGCAAGTAGGTCAACCAGGTGTCATCGAACTGGGACATGCTGACGCCAATCCTCAGGTCAGCGAGTGCAGCGCCGCTGGCAAGCATCAGGGACAGGGCAAGCGAGGCGAAACGGATCTTGGTCTTCATGAAAAGTCTTTCTCCACATTCTTGTAGGTTTTATGGATAAGGCGCAGGACGAATTCAGTGAGTGGGCAAGCGAACGATCGGTGCGCCGGGAATGCAGCACACCAAGGCGCCCTTGCGTTCAACGCAAAGGCAACCGGAAAGGGAAAAGGTTTGAACACGAGGCAGGAACGCGCTACGTAAAACGTGCAGAGCAGAGCTGAAGGTTTTCATCGACGGTACCTATCGTTGTTTCTTGTTTTTGTTTCGCCCTCCCCGCACTCAAGGCTGGCTTGAGGTCGATCGGGACGTTGATAGTCGGCAACCTGGAAATGACTTTATTGGAATTTAATTTCCATATCAACTCATTTTAGAATTTTATTCTGATTTAATTCCATGCCCGCACACAGGCTTGATTTCAATCACCTGACGGCGTTCGAAACTCAGCCGTGCGGCGTCTAGAACGCGGGTGGTCGCCAGTGCATCACGGGCCTCGACCGGCAGTGGGCCAGCGCCTTGCAACGCGGTTTGCAGCTGTAAATAGAACTGATTCCAGCAACCGCGCTCAGACGGAACCCGCTCGCGCTCTACACCGTGCTCGAACCAGCCCCAGCGTCGATGCTCTTCAACGCCCCAGCGATCACCTTCGGACGTTGGCGTCAGCCCGGCCAGCGCCAGGGCCTCTTGCCCGTCCAGACCGTCGACGCTGTAGCAACCTGCCGTGCCGTTGACCCGAAAACGCGGCCCTGGATTGTTTTGCAGGCAACTGCCGTTCAAGTGCGAGATCACACCATTGGCATGGGTCAGCGAGAGGAAAAAGCCGTTGTCGAAAAGCTGATCTTCAGTGCGGTAATCCAGTTCGGCGTAGACCCGCGTCACCGGTCCGAACAGTTGCAGCGCCTGATCCACCAGATGACTGCCCAGATCGCGCAGGAACCCGCCGCCGCTGCCCTTGCCCACCGACTGCGGCGAATGGCGTTCTACGCTGGACTCAAAGCGGGTGACTTGTCCCAGCGCACCGGAGTCGATGAGTTTGCGTACCGTGAGGAAGTCTGAATCCCAGCGCCGGTTTTGATAAACGCTGAGCGAGACCTTGCGCTGCTCGGCAGCGGTCACCAGTGCTTCGGCCTGTTGAGCATCGGCGGCGAAAGGTTTGTCGCAGACCACTGGTACTCCGTGTTCAATCGCTTCGAGCACCAGCGCCGCCCGCCCTTCCAGTGTGGTGGAAATCACCAACACATCGACCCCGGCTTCCACCAATTGGCCAATGTTGTCGAAGGCCGGGACGCCGGGGTATTCAGTCGCCAATAGCTGACGGCGCTCGGGGGAACGCGTGACCACGCCGACAAAAGTCGCCGCCGGCAAACTGCTGATCAGCGGCGCATGGAAAAACCGACCACCGTGGCCGTAACCGACAAGTCCGATTCGCATGAAGCTTTCCTTATAGATAACTACCGGATGTGCATGGCCCTTGTGGGAGCGAGCCTGCTCGCGATGCAGGCGATGCGGTTTATCAGAGGCACCGCGTTGATCCCATCGCGAGCAGGCTCGCTCCCACAGGATTTGCGCAAGGCTTCAGCGACAGAGTTCGCTTTTGACCCGCTCGAGCATCATCCGGTTGGATTCGTCCGGGCGATCTTCCCAGGCGGCCTCGCCCAGACCGATGTCGATTGCCCCCTTGGGGTTAGCCGTAGAAACGGGGGCGGTCTGGCAGTGCGACGTTGATGATCGCCCCGCTCTGTTGCGCTTCAATGCAGGCATCTGCTGCCACCGCTGCGGCAAAGCCATCCCACGCCGACGGCCCACCAACCTGCCCGGCACGCACGCCGTCGATGAACGCCTGCAACTCAACGTCGTAGGCGGCGATGAAGCGGTCCTTCCAGTCCATCAGAATCGCGTTGGACAGCTTGGCCCCGCTGCGCATCTGCACCTGCGACGGCTCCGGCAGCTTGGCGATGCCGGTCTCGCCGACCACTTCGCACTGAATGTCATAGCCGTACTGGCAGTTAACGAAGACTTCGACGTCGATACGCGTGCCCTTGGCGGTTTCCAGCAAGACAATTTGCGGGTCTTTCAGGTGGGCGTGGGCCTTGCTGGTCTTGCGCGGGAACACCACTTGTACCGACACGTAATCGTCGTCGAGCAACCAGCGCAGCACGTCCAGTTCATGGATCAGCGTGTCGGTGATCGCCATGTCGGTCTTGTAGTTCTCACCCACGGTCGGGTTGCGGTGAGCGCAATGCAGCATCAGCGGCTCGCCGATCTGGCCGCTGTCGATCACCGTTTTGAGTGCTCGATAGCCCTCGTCGTACGGGCGCATGAAACCGACCTGCACCAGACGTTTGCCGTGGGCCACTTCAGCCTCGACGATCTTGCGGCAGCCCTCGGCGGTGACCGCCAGCGGCTTCTCGCAGAACACCGGTTTACCCGCCGCAATCGCCGCCAGCACGAACTCTTCGTGGCTCGGCCCCCAGGAGGTGACCAGAATCGCTTCGACGTCCGGCGCCTTGATCAGCGCGTGGCCGTCCGGGTACACCTCGGCGGTCAGTTTCAGGTCGGCAACCACTTTGGCCGCCTGCTGCAGATTAATGTCGGTAACCGCCACCACCTGACTGTTGAGCAGGGTCTGGCTGCAACGACGGATGTGATCCTGACCGATGGCGCCGGTGCCGATGACGCCTAGCTTTAAAGACATGTGAAGACTCCTTCCTGTTGAGATGGCAGAGCAATCAGTACTGACGGGCCTTGGCCAGTCGTTCATTAAGGGTTTTGGCTACCGCATCGGTGCGCGCGCTGGTGGAGACCTGCGCCACGCCCACCCGCCACCAGGACAAGTATTTGTGGATCATGGTCTTAGGCAGGACCTTGATGTCGATCAGCGTCGACACCGTCTGCAACCACGCATCGGCCAAGGCCGCTTGCAGTTGTTCGACGGTGTTGACCTTGTAGGTCTTGCAACCGTAGGCCGCCGCGCTCATGGCAAAGTCCACCGGGACAAAGCCACCATCGAGCTTGCCCGTTTCAGGATTGCGGAAACGGAACTCGGTGCCGAAGCTGTCCATGCCGTGTTCCATCTGCAAGTTGTTGATGCAGCCGAAGGTCATGTTGTCGAGCAGGATCACGTTGATCTTGCGCCGCTCCTGAATCGAGGTGGCCAGCTCCGAATGCAGCATCATGTACGAGCCGTCGCCCACCAGCGCGTAGACCTCGCGCGTCGGCTCGGCGAGTTTCACTCCAAGCGCAGCATTGACCTCGTAACCCATGCAGGAATAACCGTACTCGACGTGATAGGTGTTCACGCCCTTGCTGCGCCAGCTGCGCTGCAAGTCGCCGGGCAAGCTGCCGGCAGCGGCGACGATTACCGCGTCGTCGGCCAGGGTTTGGTTCAACACGCCGAGCACGCGGCTTTGGGTCAGGCAGGAACCGGTCAGCTCGATGAATTCGCGCAGCACCGCCGGGTCCATGTGGTCGTTGATTTCCGGGATGAAGTCCTGGGTCTGGTATTCGACCTGATAGACACGATCCACTTCTTCATCCAGTTGTGCCTTGGCCTGACGCGGTTGGTCGCCCCAGCCGGAGCGGTAATCGGTCAAAGCTTCAGACAATGCCTGCAAGCCGGACCTGGCGTCGGCCAGCAGCTGCACGCCATCGAGCTTCAGCACATCGCAAGGGCTGATGTTCAGGTTGAGAAACTTCACCTCGGGATGCTGGAACAGCCATTTCGACGAGGTGGTGAAGTCCGAGTAGCGGGTGCCGATGCCAATGATCAGGTCGGCTTCCTTGGCCAGCAGGTTCGCCGCCAGGCAACCGGTTTCGCCAATCCCGCCGACGTTCAGCGGATGACTGGAAACCACCGCACTCTTGCCGGCCTGGGTCTCGGCGAAGGGAATGTCGAAACGTTCGGCAAACGCCTGCAACGCGGCATTCGCGCCCGAGTATTTGACCCCGCCGCCGCAGATGATCAGCGGTTTGCGCTTGCCTTTGAGCAGCGCCACGGCATCGCCGAGCATGGCGTCGGTGGCCGGGCGCCGGTCGATGCGGTGCACGCGTTTTTGCAGGAAGTAATCGGGGTAATCGTAGGCTTCAGCCTGTACGTCTTGCGGCAGGGCCAGCGTCACCGCGCCGGTTTCCGCCGGATCGGTGAGCACGCGCATGGCGTGGATCGCCGCGCTCATCAGTTGTTCGGGACGGTTGATGCGGTCCCAGTATTTGCTCACCGCTTTGAAGGCATCGTTGGTGCTGATGCTCAGGTCATGGAACTGCTCGATCTGTTGCAGCACCGGGTCCGGTTGGCGACTGGCGTAGACATCGCCGGGCAACAGCAGCAAGGGAATCCGGTTGGCGGTGGCCGTCGCCGCAGCGGTCAGCATGTTCGCTGCACCGGGGCCGACCGAGGAGGTGCAGGCGTAGATCTTGCGCCGTAGATTCTGCTTGGCAAAACCGATGGCGGCGTGGGCCATGCCCTGTTCATTGCGGCCCTGATGGACGATCAGGTCACCGCTGTCCTGTTCCAGCGCCTGGCCGAGACCGAGCACATTGCCGTGGCCGAAAATGGTGAAGATCCCGGCGACGAATTTGCTTTGAACCCCATCGACCTCGACGTACTGGTTATCGAGGAATTTCACCAGGGCCTGGGCCATGGTCAGTCGTGTTGTGGTCATGTGCGATCCTTCAATATACGAAGAAACCTTGTGGGAGCGAGCCTGCTCGCGATGACGGTTTTACATTCAACATCAATGGTTGCTGTCACACCGCTATCGCGAGCAGGCTCGCTCCCACAGTTGATCTCCATCAGTCTGACAGCGGTGTCAGGCCAGGGAGTTCTTCAGGTGATCCATGCTCGCGCCGATCGCCTGGCGGATATCCGTCAGCCCGTGCACGCTGTCGGCAAACGGCTCGAACGACAGGTAGCCGCTGTAGCCGGTGCTGAGCAAGGTATCGATCTGCGCCGCGTTAGCGAGGATGTCGCCCTCGCCCACCAGCACCCGATGACCATCGCGGATGGTCGCCAGTGGCGCTTGCGCGTCCTCGACGCCCGAGATGTGCACCAGCCCGGTCAGCTCAGGGAAGAACTCGTGTTCACTGGCCAGATGATGGTGAAAGGTGTCATGCACCAGACGGAACACATCCAGCCCGCCAATCGCCTTGATCGCATCCACTGCCGTGCGTTTGCGCCGCAGCGAACACTCTTCGAAACCCAGCGGTTCGATGAAACCGAGAATCCCATGCTCGCGCAGGATCGGCGCCAGTTCACTCAATGCGGTGCGCAGGCCGGCGCTGCGTTCGGCTTCGTTGCGCGGGTCGGTGCGATCGTTCAGCGGGCACATCACCAACCCTTGCGCGCCGCAATCACGGGCATAGGCGGCGAGTTTCAGGGTTTGCGCACGGCGCTCGTCGTTCCAGACATCGAACGGGTACAGCGCGTTGATCGACAGCACCTTGATTCCGTGTGTGGCGCACAACTCACGAACGCGTCCGGGCGGCGTACCGTCTTCAATCTCGATGCCCTTGAGGTCGTTGCGGATCTCGATGGCATCGGCTTTCAGGGCTACCGCCAGTTCAATGAATTCCGGCAGCGACAAACGTGGGGCAACCATACGGTTCAGGGCGAAACGCAGGGGCTGGCTCATTATTCTTGATCTCCGCACTCAAGGTGTTTATTTGGCAGTGGGCATGCTGAACTCAGGGCCTTTGGCGATGCTGTCCGGCCAGCGCTGCATGACGCTTTTGTAGCGGCTGTAGAAACGAATGCCTTCCTCACCGTAGGCATGGTGATCGCCGAACAATGAGCGCTTCCAGCCACCAAACGAGTGCCASGCCATCGGYACSGGRATCGGYACGTTGATGCCGACCATGCCGACCTTGATGGTGCGGGCAAACGCCCGGGCAATCCCGCCGTCGCTGGTGAAGCAGGACACACCATTGCCGAATTCGTGGGCGTTGATCAGCGCCACCGCACTGGCGAAATCCGCAACCCGGACGATGCCCAGCACCGGACCGAAGATTTCCTGCTGGTAGATGCTCATCTCGGTCGTGACTTTGTCGAACAGCGTTGCACCGACAAAGAAACCATTCTCCGCACCCGGCACCTTGAAGCCGCGGCCATCGACGATCAGTTGCGCGCCCTGGGCCACGCCTTGATCGATGAAGCCTTCGACCTTGGCCTTGTGCTCGGCGGTAACCAGCGGCCCCATGTCGCTGTCGCCCTGCATACCGTTGCCGACCTTCAACTGGTCGATACGCGGCAGCAGTTTGGCAATCAGCTTGTCGCCAACATCGCCCACGGCCACGGCAATCGAGATCGCCATGCAGCGTTCGCCGGCCGAGCCGAATGCAGCGCCAATCAAGGCATCGGCGGCCTGATCCAGATCGGCGTCAGGCATCACGATCATGTGGTTCTTCGCCCCGCCCAGCGCTTGCACGCGCTTGCCACGGGCCGTGGCTTGCTGGTGGATGTACTCGGCAATCGGTGTCGAACCGACAAACGAAATGGCTTCGATGTCCGGGTGCTGCAGCAACGCATCAACCGCGCTCTTGTCGCCCTGCACCACGTTGAACACACCGTCCGGCAAACCGGCTTCAGTGAGCAGGCGCGCCATCAGCAAACTGGCCGACGGATCACGCTCCGAAGGTTTGAGGATGAAGCAGTTACCGGTGACCAGCGCCAGCGGAATCATCCACAGCGGCACCATCACCGGGAAGTTGAACGGCGTGACCCCGGCGCAAACGCCCAATGGCTGACGCAGGTTCCAGTTGTCGATGCCGCCACCGATGTTGTCGCTGAATTCGGTTTTCAGCAGGTTCGGCGCACCGCAGGCGTACTCGACGATCTCGATGCCACGAGTGACTTCACCCTTCGCGTCGGAAAAAACTTTGCCGTGTTCGCGGCTGATGATTTCCGCCAGCTCATTGTGATGACGGTCGAGCAGTTCCTTGAACTTGAACATCACCCGCGAGCGGCGCAGCGACGATTGCTCGGACCAGGCCGGGAACGCCCGCAATGCCGAAGCCACGGCTTCATCGACGGTCTGCTGGCTGGCCAGCCCGACCCGCGCCTGAATCGCGCCAGTGGCCGGATTGAAGACATTGCTGAAGCGCTCACTGCCAGTGTCCTGCACCTGGCCGTTGAGGTAGTGGCCGATAAACGGGACGTCGCTCATTGTTTTTGTTCTCCAGTGCGTCTTCAGAATTCAGAGGTCCAGCAGCCAGCTGTGCTGCGGATCGTTATGGAACTGCCAAACCCGTTTCGGGCCGGCCATGACATTCAGGTAATACGACTCGTAGCCGTAAGGCACGCTGACCGGGTGATAGCCCTTGGGCACCACCACCAGATCGCTGTTTTCCACGGCCATGGCCTGATCGATAGAGCGGTCATCGGTGTAGACCCGCTGAAAAACGAAGCCTTGCGGTGGGTTGATCTGGTGGTAATAGGTCTCTTCGAGAAAGCTCTGGTGCGGCAGGTCGTCGGTGTCGTGCTTGTGCGGCGGGTAGCTCGACGAATGCCCGGACGGCGTGCGCACTTCCACCACCAGCAGTGAGTGCGCAGGCTCGGTGTCGGGCAGGATGTCGCAGACGTAACGGGTGTTGGCGCCCTTGCCACGCACGCTGCGCTTCATGCTGTCGGCGGTGATCAGCCGTGGGCCGAGACCTGCCGAGGCCGAACCGGGAGCGGCGCACACGGCGATCTGTACATCGCTGAGTGCGACTATCTGCGCCTGACTGCCGGGCGGCAGGTAGGCGGCGAACGGTGATTTGTCTTCGAACACCGATTGGCGGTCGCCGATGTTGTCCCAGTTGAACGCGCCCTGCCCCGGCGCTTCACCGCTGACATCAACCCGACCGCTGAGCAGCACCAGGCACAGTTCTTTATCGCCCGCACTGACCGGCAAGGTTTCGCCGAGGCTCATGCGGTAGGCGCTGAAACCAACGTATTCCAGCGCTCCGGCGGGTAACTCGACCAGGGTCCGGCCCTTGGCGTTGCTCTTGACCAGCAGGCTCATTGTCCGGCCCTCTGGTCAAGCAAGGCGCGCAAGGTCTCGTAACCTTTCTTGGCATAGACGTAGCTCGGCGCGACAGCCGGATCCTGCTCGGCCTCGACCACCAGCCAGCCGTGATAATCGGCGGCCAGCAATACGTCGAGCAGCGCGGCAAAGTCGATATCACCGTCGCCGGGCACGGTGAACGTGCCGTTGATGATGCAGTCCGGGAAGCTCCAGAGATTGTTGCGCGCCAGTTGCACCACCGGTTTGCGCACGTCCTTGAAATGCACGTGACAGATACGCCCGATGTGCTTGCGCAGCACTTCGAGCGGTTCCCCACCGCCCATGTAGCAGTGGCCCGAATCGAACAGCAGCCCGACTTCGCTGCCGGTCAGGGACATCAGTTTATCGATGTCCGCCGGCGACTCGACGTACGCGCCCATGTGGTGGTGATACGCCAGGCGCACGCCTCGGGACAGGGTGAAACGTGCCAGCTCGGTGAGCTTGTCGGCGTATGCCTGCCAGGCCTGCTCGGTGTGAAAACGCGGGCGTTCGACCAGCGGAATCCGCTGGCCCTGGATCGAATCGGCGACTTCGCCGTAGACCAGCACCTTGGCGCCGTTTTGCGCCAGCAACTCGACATGGCTGCCAATGGCCTCGATTTCTTCAGCCACCGAACGCCGGGCCAGACGGCTGGAGTACCAGCCGGAGACCAGCGCCAGGTCGTAAGGCCGCAGCACGTCGCCGACGCCTTTGGCGTCCTTGGGGAACTTGCCGTTGAGTTCAAAACCTTCGTAGCCGATGTCCTTGCCTTCGCTCAGGGCAGTGCTCAACGGCGTTTCCCCACCGAGGGCCGGCAGATCGTCGTTGCTCCAGGAAATCGGGTTGATGCCAATTCGGATAGCGGGCATGGCTGCACCTTTTATTGTTTTCTAAATAAACGCTGAAAGTGTCGACCGAACACTTGTGGCGAGGGAGCTTGCTCCCGCTCGGCTGCGAAGCAGTCGTAAAACCTGTAGACGTGGTTTACCTGTTGCACTGTGCTGCCAGGTTTGGGCCTGCTTCGCAGTCCAGCGGGAGCAAGCTCCCTCGCCACAACAAGCCCGTCGCCACAAAATCTTCGTCAGCTGCGGGCAGTGCGCCAGGCATTGATCAGTTCGACAAACGTGCCCTGCACTCTCTGGATCAGCGCTTCGTCATCGATCTCACCGGCCAGCCACGCTCGGCTCGGTTCCTGGAAAATCGTCCGGCCTACGGCAAACCCTCTGCAGGTCTTGCTCTGGCTCGCTTGCGCAAAGCCTTCGGCCAACGCTGCGGCCGGTGCATTCAGGCCCAGCAGCACCACGCCCCGGCAATAGGGGTCGCGCTCCTGGATCAGCTCATCGAGCTGTTTCCACTCCTCGCTGCTTTGCGCCTCGATCTTCCACCAGGCCGGAAAAATGCCCAGGTTGTACAGGCGTTTGATCGCGCGATAGAGCACGTCCGGATACGCTGACGGGTGATCCTTGGGCGGGATGATTTCCAGCAGCAGCTCATGGCCGCTGACCTGCGCCGCCTGATACAAACCCTTGATCTGCGCTTCCTGTTCCAGGCGCAACAGCGGCTCGTCGTCCGGGTGAAATTGCACCAGGCACTTGATGATTTGTTCCTGCGGCCAGGCGATCAGGTTGCTGCCAATCGAACGACCATGTTCGAAGGCCAGTGGCCGTGAACCTTGCACTTCCACCGGACGCGCCACCCACCAACCGCGACCGGTGGCGGCATTCAGCGAGTCCTGACCGAAACGCTGGTCAGCCAGCAGACCGACATCCGCCTCGATGCCCTGCCGACGCAAGTCCGCTTCGACCCGCTCCACGGCCTTGATGAACAACTGCTTGAGCTCGCCGATGCTGCTCAGCTCGCGACCGCCCTTTTGCGCCAGTTCCACCAGTTGCCCACGATGGTCGAAGGCAAAGATGAACAGCTGCTTCCAGGTTTTGCGCGGTACGCTGACCTGATGCAGGCGTTGCAATACGGCATCCTGATCCGGCCGGGTGATCGGCACCGGGCTGTTGAACAGGTAATCCAGCTCGGCACGGGTCGGCATCGCCGGGGCGCAGGCGTGGCGTGAAACCACCAGGCCGCCGCAGGCATTGGCCAACTGGCAGCAGCGTTCATCGCTGGCCTCGATCAGCCAGCCGCTGAGGAAGCCCGACATGAACGCATCGCCAGCGCCCAGCACATTGAGCACCTCGACCTGTACACCGGGATAGATCGCACCGTCTTCGAGACGAACCGGAATCACCCCGTGAATCACCGTGCAGCCTTGCGGCCCGAGCTTGACCACCAGGGTCGCTGCCGTCAGACGACGGACGTTGCGCAGTGCACTCAACAAGTCCTCGCTGCCACCGGCAATCAGGAACTCCTCTTCGGTGCCGACAATCAGGTCGAAACGCGGGAGGATTTTCTGTACGTGCTGGCTGACCTGCTGGTCGGCGACGAAACGGGTTTCGCCATCCGCCTTGCCCGCCAAGCCCCAAAGAACCGGCCGGTAATCAATGTCGAGAATGCGTTTGACGTTGTGCTTTTCGGCGTACTCCAGCGCCTGGATGCTCGCCTTGTAGACGCCGCCGGTAGAGAAATGCGTGCCGGTGATCAGCAAGGCTTTGCTGGAGGCGATAAAGGCTTCGCTGATGTCTTCGGCGCGCAGGGCCATGTCGGCACAGTTTTCGCGGTAGAACACCAACGGAAAGGTTTCGCGGTCCTTGAGGCCCAGCAGAACCATGGCGGTGAGGCGCTCCGGATCGACCTTGATGCCACTGACGTCGCAGCCTTCACGGGCCAGGGACTCGACCAGGAAACGCCCCATGTGGTCGTCCCCCACCCGGCTGAGCATGGCCGACTTCAGCCCCAACCGGGCCGTGCCGAAGGCGATGTTGGCGGACGAACCTCCGAGGTACTTGGCGAAGCTTGCGACATCCTCCAGCCGTGCACCGACTTGCTGTGCATAGAGGTCGACGCCAAGGCGCCCGAGGCAAATCAGATCCAATTGACGCCCACTGGCAAAACGAGTCTGGCCCATGCTGGCTCCTGTTATTTTTATCAGCCTGCGTTCGGGGCGGTGGTGGCGCCGAACGCTCTTGGTGGATGCAGACTAAAACGTGTGGCGCCGACAAATCAATATTTATTCCAATAAATTTTTACGTGGAATATTTTTTCCAATAAACTTCTACGGAACTGCCCTAGACACCGTGCATCGTTTCAGCACGTGTCTGGCTGACCCACGGCTCAAGATTTTATTCACGCCTACCCTGTAGACTGCGCACAGCCAACCTATTGTCATGGGCAACGCTTTACCGAGCGGCCCAACAAGAACAAGCCAGAAGGATCATTTATGTCCCGCACCGATCAGCCGGCTACCACCGAGACCACGCCGCAAAGCGACCTCGCCAGCCCCCCGATCAATGCCGAACGCTTGCTGCAGCTGATCACCAACGAGTACGAAAGCCTGCCGCGGCAGCTCAAACGCATCGCCAGCTACATGAGCCAGCAGAGCGACCGGATCATGGTCGACCGCATCAGCGACATCGCCCGCGAATGCGAAGTGCACCCCTCGGCCATCGTGCGTTTCTCCCAGCGCTTTGGTTTCAGCGGTTTCAGCGAAATGCAGGCGTTGTTCCGCGAGGCGTACACCCACAAGACCACGCCGGTGCAGAACTACCAGCAGCGCATTCGCAGCATGATCGCCAACAAGTCGCAGAAGGCCAGCGGCGGCGACCTGGCGCGCGAGTGCATCAACGCCACGCTGTCAGGCATCGAACGCCTGGGCCTGGAACTGGATGACCAGTCCTTCGAGAAAGCCGTGGACCTGGTGGTGAATGCCGACAACATCTACGTGGTCGGGGTGCGCCGCTCGTTCGCGGTGGCCGATTACCTGGTCTACAACCTGCAACACACCAACAAGCGCATACACCTGGTCTCGGGACTGGGCGGCAGCTACCGCGAGCAAATGCGCAGCGTACGGGCCAATGACCTGGTGATCGCCATCAGCTTCACGCCCTACGGCAAGGAAACCCAGCACTGCCTGCGCATCGCCCAGCACCATCAGGCGAAAACCCTGATCATCACCGACAGCAACCTGTCGCCGCTGGCCAAACGGGCGAACACGGTGCTGCTGGTCAATGAAGGCTCTTCGTTTGCGTTCCGCTCCTTGAGTGCGACCCTGTGCCTGTGCCAGGCGCTGTTCATCGCCGTGGCCTATCGCCTGGAGCTGAAGATGGATGAGATTCACGAGCAGGTCGGGTTCGAGGACTGACCCTCAGCGCCATGATGGGTATGGGTGTGGGCCTGCAACGAGCCCGGCACCCCGGCGCGAAACAGCCCGCCCTCCTCGATCCAGGCCTGGGTCGACTGATAAGCGCGCTGCAGCAGTTGATCGGTCTGGGTGAAATCGAACACCGAGATCCCCAGCGGACAGAGCGGCGCGACCACATGGATCGCCGCTCGCGGTGAATACAGCTCAATGTCGCGCACCAGCTGGCGCATGCTCATCAGGTTCAAGGTGTGCAGCGCCAACGCCACCAGCCCCGAGGGCGGACTGGGGCAGTCACAGCCGAACCCGGTCGGCACCACCACAACCCGCGTCGCGCCCAGGTACACCGCACTGGCAATCGGCGTATTGCTGGCCACGCCGCCGTCGATCAACAGCTTGCCGCCGATCTGCACACACGGAAACACCAATGGAATCGCCGCACTGGCCAGCAACGCCTGCTCGACACTGCCGCTGGACAGCAGTTCTTCGGCGCCGGTGAGCAAATTGGTGGTGACGATGTGCAGCGGCAACTCGGTGTCTTCGATCTGCTTGAAGGGCAATGCCCGCCGCACCAGATGCTCCAGCGCCGCAGACTGCAACAGAAAGCCCCGGCGCCGAAAAATCGCCGACAGGCTATCGAACAGCGAAAACGGAAACACATCGGCCTTGCGCAAACCGCGCCAGAAGTCCGCCAGCTCGGCCACCCCTTGCGCGTTCGGGCGTGCAGCAAAGTACGCACCGTTGATGGCACCGACCGAGGCACCGATCACCATATCGAACGACACGCCCGCCTCGACCAGCGCCTGCAACATGCCGACCTGAACCGCACCGAGGCTGCCGCCACCGGCAAGGACGAGCGCAGTTTTTTCGGCGGGCATGACAGACCTCCAGAAACATCCGGGTACCTAGACTCTCAAGCATAGCGGTTGAGCCCGAGTGCACTGGCGAAGGTCATGGGTTTACCGCTAAATTGGCGACGCACTGTCTACGCATTATCAAAGGAGCTGTACATGAAGCTGATCGGAATGCTCGATTCACCTTATGTAAGACGCGTCGCCATTAGCCTGAAGTCGCTGGACATCCCGTTCGAGCACGCCTCGGTGTCGGTGTTCCGGCACTTTGCGAAGTTCCAGCAGATCAACCCGGTGGTCAAGGCCCCGACGCTGGTGCTGGACAACGGCGAAGTGCTGATGGACTCGACCTTGATCATCGATTACCTGGAAGCCTTGAGCGGACCAGACAAGAGCCTGATGCCGACGCAACTGGACCAGCGCGTGCATTCATTGCGGCTGATCGGCCTGGCCTTGGCGGCTTGCGAAAAGTCGGTGCAGATCTATTACGAGCGCACTTTGCGACCTGCCGAGAAACAGCATGAGCCGTGGCTGGAACGCGTCAGCGGGCAGTTGCTGGCGGCGTATTCGGCGCTGGAACAGGAGCTGGACAAGCAGCCACTGAAGACCGACGGTTCCCTCGACCAGGCGGGCATCACCCTCGCCGTGGCCTGGAGCTTCACCAATCTGGTGGTGCCGGATCAGGTCAGTGACGCGCAGTTCCCGAAAATCCGCGCATTCACCGCCTACGCCGAACAGCTGCCGGCGTTCGTCAGTACGCCGATAACCTGAGGACCTCCTACAGAACCAAGCCACTAGGGCTAATGCCATTCAGTGAATGGCAATACGTTCTGTAAAACGAAGCAAGACTCGTGTGGGAGCGAGCCTGCTCGCGATGACGGTGTATCAGCCAACATAGATATTGAATGTGATGGCCTCTTCGCGAGCAGGCTCGCTCCCACAGGTTTCGCGCTTTGACTGACTGCCGGTAGCCGTTAGGGCTTCGTTTTGTACCCTTCCTCCAACTGCCCCACCCGCAGTTGAATCACCTCCAGCACCGCACACCCTTCACGGGTGAGCAAATGCACGCCACGGGTGACGCGGGTCAGGTCGCAATCGGAAATGCCTTTGAGGGACAGGCTGGTCAAGGTGTCCATCAGGTCGCGAACCACGGTAAAGCGGTGCGCGGCGCAAGCGGCCAGGTCGCTGAGTTCTTTGTGGGTGTTGATGAAGAGCACAGGGTTTGCGGAGTCGTAGGTGTCGACGGGGAGGTAGCGAGGCATGACTTGTTCGTGCATGGGTGTGGCTCCTGTAAATAGAGCTTCCACCATTCGCGGCCAAACGAGGGAGGTGGCAGCTGTGCGAGGGTTGGCCGACCGGCTACAGGAGTACCGGCACACCCGAAGGTGTCCCGCGCACAGCCGCCATAACACGATATTTCAGACATAAAAAAGCGTCTGCAATGATGTTGGGGACGCTGATGCGCTCCTGAGTTCGACCGGCCAAGGTCATTCGCGGATTTTTCCGCGAGCTCGAACTATAGGAGCGACGCTGAGACGCGGCAACAGGGTACGTTGTCGGAAAGGTCTTGGAAAGTTGTAGGGTGGTTTTGAAGACCAGGCTGATACGCGATACCGGATCATAAAACACTGGCTTGAGGGCAGCGATGGATGGCTGAGAGCATTTGACCCAAGTAGACCGATAACCCAGTAGGATTTCAGCCCGTCCAGAAATTTCTACTTTGATTTTTACTCAAGAGGGAGGGTAGCCAAGGCCGCAGTGAAGTTATTTTGAGAACAGCACACTAGCATAACCCTACCCCCACGCTCGATACATGTCCTGATCGCTAATTATAAACTGCACACAAAAGCATTTTCGAACGACTACCAAGGATCAAGAATCGTCACGGTAAATGAGTTACTGCGCCAGGGGCATGTATACGCTGCGGGAGCTTGGTTGCTTCCACGCAGAGGAATCGCGCGTCCCAAAACGAGCGAGTCCTCCAAAGGCAACACTCGGCGTCAGTCCCTGCGGTCCCTATGGCAGTAACTCCAATGCAGGAAAAATAGACAGATTCTGGAGTTACCTGTGAAGCACATCCAACATCCTCGTAAGACCCCCACCCAGACTCGCTCGAAAATAATGGTCGAGATCATCCTCGACACAACTGCCAACGTGGTGGTCAAACATGGCTACGCCGGGACCAATACCAACCTGGTCGCACAGATGGCCGGCGTCAGCATCGGATCGGTCTATCAGTATTTCCCCAACAAAGACTCACTGATAGCCGCCCTGCATTATCGCAAGGTCAAGGCCACTCATGAAGCCATCCAAGGCCTTCTGACCCGCTCAGATATCTCCAGCCTGCAAGGGTATATCGAGCACTTGGTTCGAGCTTTCCTGACCCCGCATACGAAGGCGCCGGAGCTGCATCGACTACTGGAGCTAGAGTTCTCGTTCTTGAATGATCAAACGAGCGAGGATGCCTATAAAGCGCAAATCCCGCTGTTGGTGCAGGACCTGTTGGGGCGCTGGGCCGACCACCTGGTACAAGACGATATCCAGTTGGCCGCCCGGCTAGTAACCCAGATGATCAAGTCACTGATACATGCCTATGTGATCGAATGCCCTGTTTTTTGCCCCAAGGCTATCGAAAAAGCCATCTGCGATTCAGTCATGGGCTATCTGTGCGGGACAGCCAACAATACTTCGCTACTGGTTTCCCGCGCGCGACGGATTGCCAAAAACCGCACCAACGCGCGCATCGCGCACTCATGCGCCCCCGCGGCGTGACGCCTGCACCGCGCGCAATTGCTCATAACGATTGAGCAGCCGTCTGGATTGTAGATAGCTTGGCACCTCAACAATTAGCCCATCCACTTCTGCCCGCATCTTACCGCCACTGGCAGCCTGTTCGAAGGCCGCGATCTGGCGAACTGACAACTCGGCATCAGCACTTGTCGGCGTCAGATAGCGATTGGCAACGGCCACGTGATCCGGATTGACCACACCTTTAGCCTGATAACCGATAGAGCGCGCAAAGCGGATGTCCGCTTCGGCACCCTCGTCATCAGCAAAGGTATAAGGCGAATCAATCGCCAGGACTCCGGCAGCAGCGCATTCAAGGAGAAAACGGGATCGGGGATAGAACAGCTCGGTCCCTTCTCTACTGCGCCCGGCACCGAGGTCAGCGACCATATCTTCAGTCGCTACCAGCATGCCCTTGATTCGCGGGCTCGAATGCGCGATATCGATCGCACGTACCACACCCAGGGCGGTTTCGATATTCGGGACAATCAGCGTTGAGCCCTGCTTGATCGAAAGCATCGACTCCAACCGGGTAATTTGCCGGTCCAACTCGATCATCTGCTCAGTGGATTCGACTTTCGACATCATGATGATTGCCGGCCGGCCGACCATAACCGCACTCAGATCATCATGGCCGCACGTTTCGAAGGGATTGATGCGCACCGAAGTGATACGCCCACACTCGCGCCAATGGTCCATGACTCGCGCCGATAATGCGCGGGCCTCTGCGCGCTTGGCCGGCGGCGTAAAATCTTCCAGTTCCTGTACCAGAACATCGGCACCCGTTTGCAGTGCCGAATGCAGCGCGACTTCTTCTGCGCCTGGTACAAACAAGAACGTACGGCATAGAGCCAACGGGTTTTCGGGGGACATCGCCATAGCATCTTCCTGATGATCTGTTGGGTTGAGAGAGGAAAAAATACGAGGTGCTTCTAGAGCATGGTCAGGCCGCCATCCACCGGAATGGTCACACCACTGACAAATGAGGCCTTACCGGACAACAACCACGCGATAACCTCGGCGGCTTCGTTTGCCGAGCCTTCACGACGCAATGCGGTCATCTCATGCAAACGCTGCAACTGGCCATCCTGACGAGTGGTGTCATCGAGCATCGGGGTACGAATCACGGCAGGGGCGACACAATTGACGTTAATACCTCGAGGGCCCAATTCGCGGGCAAGGCCCTTGGTCATGGTCACCACCGCGCCCTTGCTGGCGGCATAGGCCAGAGTCCCCGCCAGGCCACCACCGCGCAGCCCGGCAACACTGGCCACAGTGCAGATGCGAGCACCCGGGCTCATTCGCGGCACAGCCAATTGCACAACACTGAAGGTCCCGATCAGGTTGATATCCATAAGGGTTCGGAAACGCGCAGCCGTGAGCGAATCAAAAGGTGAGGTATCGACTACCCCGGCACAGGTTGCCAGGGCGTCTATCCGCCCCTGCCAGTCATCGATCTGCTGGAACACCCGAGCCAGCGCCTGCTCGTCACAGACATCGGCAACAAACCCTCGGTGCTGGCGACCCAGCCCACCGATCGCTACCTCCAGCCCCTGCGCATTCATGTCCAGGCCGGCGACCAAAAATCCCAACTGGTGCAGGTATCGTGCAGTGGCTGCGCCAATGCCGCTGGCGGCGCCGGTTACTACGGCCACGGGTTGTGATGAAGACATCTGGGCGGGACTCCTTGAGCATTCCGTTGCAGGTAGGCGTCAGCCTTGATCAGGTACCCACCCACTCGACTGGCCAAGCCAGAACGAGCGCATATGCTAAAAGAACCCGGACAACCTCACTACTCGCATGCCAAACAGACCCTCCTTGGTTAATAGAGTCCTCTAAAGCGACTTATTACTCGCATTTGTCTTCTACTCGCGCATTTATTTCCTGCTCGGTCTTTAATACGTACGGTCCTACAATATCGATCCAACCGCATTTTGTTAAAAATGCGAGCACGTCCGATTCAGACGAACTGAAGTTGCTCTTCTGTTTGTGCGCCCCTCAGATCAAATAAGACCGAGAATCGTAACTCTGCGCTACCTGTCGACATGTCCGCGCTCGCCAAACTGGAAGTTTAGTTGAGTCTTTCCGACAGTACCGGAATGCGAGTAGCCACGCTAATACGCGTGCCGTAGCATGAGTAACAAGTTGTGACAAGCGCCGAGAGCACCTTGAACTATAGTCATCAAAGCGTCATAAAGTTCAACGCTTTGACGAACGCATCAACGTTTCTCGGCAGCACAGCTCTGACGTTTCACTAAACCAAGAGGGTACTGCAATGGGCAACAATGGATTTGATACCGTCATCGAAGTTAAATATCGCGACACCGACTCGATGGGTCATGTAAGCAGCCCTGTTTACTACGACTACTTGCAGCACGCCTATCTGAGCTACATGCACAACCTGCTGAACCTGCCGAAGGATCAAAAGCTTCCGCACATCATGGTCAGGACGTCCTGCGAATATGTTAAGCCCGCTGTCTATGGCAACATCGTGACTGTCACTAGCCGCGTTATCGAGTTCGGCAATAAGAGCTTTGAGATGGAGCACATCATGCACCTTGGCGATGCGGGAAAAACCACTGTCGCTAAAGGCCTGTCCAAGCATGTGATGTTCGACTACGCGGGCAATCACACCATCACCGTCCCCGACGAATTCAAACACCAGGTTCTGGCCTTCCAGGAAAAGTGATCGAAATCCGACCACGACTTGAACAACGATCGCTGGCCGATACCATCAGGCCAGCGTCTAGGGTGTATTGATAGGTAATGCAAACATGATGCTGTCCTGGACCACCGAACAACAAAGCCTGCTCGAGAAATACCGTGAAATCGGCGGGCAACTGGCGAGCGCAAACAAAGGCACACCGGCTGGGTTCGACCACGCCGGCTGGAACCGCCTCTGCGAGGAGGGACTCTGGAAACTGGTCATTCCAACCAGTTACGGCGGCACGGGAGAAGACTGGTGGGGCTTCACTGCGGCGCTTGAAGGGCTGGCCTCTTCGATCCGCACCCCAGAGCTGCTGCTCTCGGTCATCGCTCAGGCCGGTATGGTTCGGGCGTTGATGCTGTATGGCAGCGAAAGCCAGAAGGACCGATACCTTCAGGCAATTCTCAACGGCGCAATCAGCGCCACCGGGATCGCCGAACCAGGCACCGGTACCGACGTCAGAAGCATTGACAGCACGCTCAGCCCTACTGCCGACGGCTACAGCCTGACCGGCAGTAAATACAATATCGCTCACGCACCGATCGCCGACTTCATGCTTATCGTGACCAAACTGGCCGATACGCCAAAGCAGAATATCGCGCTGGTCCTGCTTGACGGCGACATGCAAGGCCTGAGCAGAGGCGAGCCGGACGACAAGCTCGGCAACAAGAATCTACCTACCGGCCCGTTGTACTTCGACAACGTTCAGGTACAGGCTTGCCAAGTACTGGGTAAAGCCGGTCGCGGCCTGCAACAACTGATCGATATTATTTCTCTGGGCCGACTTTATTACGGTCTGGCGGCTGTCAACCTGCCAACGCCTTATGTTACCGACGCCGTGCGCTACGCCGCCGAGCGACAAAGTTTCAATAGTTCAATCGACAGCCACCAATATGTACAAAAGCGCCTGATCAACATGACCATTGGCATGGAGCGCAATCGCTGGATGGTCTATGCCGCGCTGCACCAACTTCTTAATCGTCATCCGCAGGCCTTGATGAGTTGCTCCATCGCTAAACTTACCAGTGCTCAAGACTTGATAGATACTGCACTAAGCCTGGTGAAACTGTATGGCAGTATCGGCTATCACGAAGGTGACATTGCTACCTTCGCCAAAGATGCCCTGGGCTTTGCCAGCGTCGGCGGCACCGAAGAAATGCATCAAAAGAATATCTTCAATCAAATGCTTCGACTGGCCTCCCATACAGAATAACAAAACAGCAATACAGCCAACTATATAGCCGGTTGATCGTGCGCACACTAAACAGTGTGCTGTCTGCTTTAGGTTGAGCTGTGATGCCTTATCGAATGCACAACACTGCGTGCGACGTTGTATCCGCCTCACTGCGTGGTTAACCGCCGTGTGCCGGCACAACCGATTGCATCAATGATGAGTGACTTGAGATGAATAGCGAGAACATCCTTTTCTCTGTGGATCAAGGTGTTGCTGTCGTGGTTCTGAATCGTCCGGACCAATTCAACAGCTTTACCACCGACATGCACGAGCAACTGCGCCACGTGTTGGCTCTGGTTCGGCGGGATCCAAGTATTCGCGCCCTGTTGCTGACCGGCAAAGGCCGGGCGTTTTGCGCAGGGCAGGATCTGGCGTCGTTGCAGATAACCCCTGACGGAACACCGGCAAACCTGGGCGACCTGCTCGATCACGACTACAACCCGCTGATCAGAGCCTTGCGCGACCTGCCAATTCCGGTGATCTGCGCCGTCAACGGCGTAGCAGCCGGAGCTGGAGCCAGTATCGCTCTTGCCGCCGACCTGGTCATCGCCGCCCGCAGCGCCAGCTTTATTCAGGCCTTCGGCAAGGTTGGCCTGATACCCGATTCAGGCGTCAGCTGGGTACTTCCGCGCCTGATAGGCAACGCTCGAGCCAAAGCGCTGTTTATGTTGGGCGAGCGCATCAGCGCCGAGCAAGCACAACAATGGGGAATGATCTGGCGTTGCGTAGATGACACCGAACTTGCAGACGAAGCGCTGTTGCTGGCTCGACACCTTGCCACGCAACCGACCTACGCTCTCGGGCTGCTCAAGCGCTGCATGGATTTGAGCCAGCAACACAGCCTGGACCAGCAGCTTGAAACGGAACGCGAGCTGCAGACACTGGCAGGACAAAGCGAGGACTTCAGTGAAGGCCTCAATGCTTTTATCGAGAAGCGCAGCACTCACTTCAAGGGGCGTTGAAAATGGACGCAATCGCACGTTTGGACCCTGCGGTCAGGCCGCTGCTGAATACTCACGATGACGCACTGGAACACGCGTCGATCGACCAACTGCGGCACCACCAGCTGGAACGTTTGCGCTGGAGCCTGTCGCAGGCCTACACCCACGTCCCATGGCATCGCCAGCAGTTCCATGATCTGGGAGTTCACCCTTACGACCTGAACAACCTGGAAGATCTGGCACTCTTCCCGTTGACCAGCAAAGCCGAGCTGCGCGAGCACTACCCTTTCGGGCTATTCGCCGTGCCCATGGAGCAAGTGGTTCGTCTGCACGCCTCCAGCGGCACCACGGGCAAACCGACGGTGGTCGGTTACACCCGCAACGACATCGATGTCTGGGCCTCACTGGTGGCCCGCTCAATTCGCGCGGCGGGCGGGCACAGCGGCGACCGTATTCACATTGCCTACGGTTACGGTCTATTCACAGGAGGCCTGGGCGCACATTACGGTGCGGAGAAACTCGGCTGCACGGTTATCCCGATGTCTGGCGGGCAGACCGCGCGACAAGTCCAGCTGATCCAGGATTTCCGTCCCGATATCATCATGGTCACGCCGTCTTACATGCTCAACATCGCCGAAGAAATCGAGCGTCAGGGTATCGCCCCCGAGGAGCTGTCACTGCGGGTCGGCATCTTCGGTGCAGAGCCGTGGAGCGCGCGGATGCGGAGCGAGCTGGAACAACGGCTCGGCATTCAAGCACTGGATATCTATGGTTTGTCCGAGCTGATGGGGCCGGGCGTTGCCATGGAATGCCTGGATACCAAAGACGGCCCGACACTTTGGGAAGACCATTTCTATCCCGAAATCATTGACCCCGACACCGGTGCGGTATTGCCCGACGGGCAGTTCGGCGAGCTGGTGCTGACCTCGCTCAGCCGCGAGGCACTGCCGATGATTCGTTATCGCACCCGTGACCTGACCCGACTGTTGCCAGGCACTGGTCGAGCCATGCGCCGCCTGGACAAAATCACCGGTCGCAGCGACGACATGCTGATCATCCGCGGGGTCAACGTGTTCCCCACGCAAATAGAGGAGCAACTGCTCAAGCAGGCACCGCTGAGCCCGATCTATGAGCTGCACATCTATCGCAGCGGCAACCTCGACAGCCTTCAAGTGCATGTCGAACTGCGCCCGGAGCACGCCGCGCTGAGCGAGCCTGAACGGGATGCGCTGTGTCGCGAATTCAGCCGTCAGATCAAGGTCCATGTCGGCATCAGCACGCAGATCAAGTTACACCCCTACTACACGCTCAAGCGCTCGGAAGGAAAGGCTTGCCACGTCTTCGATCGACGCGGCGAGTACTGATTGCGCACCTCACACGTCTTCGATCCACACGAGAAACTGCTCATGCAATCGTCATCGCTAAAGGATTTCGGCTCGAGCCACGAGTCTGACGAAGAAGCCGCCTTTATGGAAAAAATCCAGGCTGAAGTGAAAATCGAGCCCGACAACTGGATGCCCGCCGGCTACCGAAAATCACTGATCCGTCAGATATCCCAACATGCCCACTCGGAAATCGTCGGCATGCTCCCGGAAGGTAATTGGGTCACCCGCGCGCCAACGTTCAAACGCAAGTTACAACTGATGGCGAAAATCCAGGATGAAGCCGGTCATGGCCTGTACCTGTATTGCGCCGCAGAAACACTCGGCGCCGACCGCGACCAGGAGATCGCCCGCTTGCATGCCGGGCAAGCCAAGTACTCGAGTATTTTCAACTACCCAGCGCCGAGCTGGGCCGACGTCGGCACTATCGGCTGGCTGGTCGACGGCGCCGCAATCGTCAATCAGGTAGTCCTGCAACGGACCTCCTACGGCCCCTATGCAAGGGCCATGGTGCGGATCTGCAAGGAAGAAAGTTTCCATCAGCGCCAAGGCTACGAGCTGCTGTTGGTGATGATGAAACAAGGCAACGAGGCACAGAAGGCAATGGTTCAGGACTCGATCAATCGCTTCTGGTGGCCGGTACTGATGATGTTCGGACCCAGTGACGCGCACTCGCCCAACAGCGCGCAATCGATGACCTGGAAGATCAAACGCAACAGTAACGACGAGCTGCGTCAGCGCTTCATTGACCAGACCATCCCGCAACTGGAATTCCTCGGTTGCACAGTCCCGGACCCGGACCTCAAGTGGAACGCCGAACGCGGTCACTACGACTTCGGTGAGATCCAGTGGGATGAGTTCTACCAAGTACTCGAAGGCAATGGCCCGTGCAATCAAGAACGCCTGGATACCCGCCGCCAAGCCTTCGAAGAAGGTAGCTGGGTACGCCAGGCGGCAGCCGCCCACGCCCGCAAACAACAGGAAAAAAACCGAGAGGCCGCGCATGTCTGAATGGTCGCTGTATGAGGTCTTCGTGCGCAGCAAGCACGGTCTCAACCACAAACATGTTGGCAGCGTGCATGCCACTGATGCGCGCATGGCCATCGAGAACGCTCGTGAGCTCTACACCCGGCGCAATGAGGGGATCAGCCTGTGGGTGGTCGCGGCGGACCAGATCACCGCCTCCAACCCGCAGGACAAGGAAATGCTGTTCGAACCGTCTCAGGACAAGGTTTATCGACACGCCAGTTTTTACCAGCTGCCCGACGAAGTGGGGCACATGTGAGCCAGGTCATGAATCAAACCGACGAGCTAATCGACTATCTGCTGCAAATGGGCGACAGCGCAATGATCACCGGCCAGCGCCTGTGCGAACTGTGCGGGCATGCCCCGGCCATCGAGGAAGAACTGGCGCTGATGAATGTCGGCCTCGACCTGGTCGGCCAGGCCCGCAACTGGCTGGAGTACGCTGCCGAACTGCTCAATGACGGGCGCAATGCCGACTGCTTGGCGTTCCTGCGCGGTGAACATCTGTATCGCAATCTGCTGTTGGTCGAACAGCCCAACGGAGACTATGCGCAAACCTGCGTCCGCCAATTCTTGTATGACGCCTGGCACTTTCATCGGCTGCAGGGTCTGCAGCACTCGAGCGACAAGATGGTCGCCGCTATCGCCAACAAAGCCCTGAAGGAAGTCACCTACCACCTGCGCCGCTCCAGCGAGTGGATGCTGCGCCTGGGCGACGGCACCGACTACAGCCATCAACGGATGCAAAACGCGCTGGATCAGCTATGGCGCTTCACTCATGAACTGTGCACGGTCAGCGAACGCGAGCAGCGTCAGTATCAAGCCGGTTTGAGCAGCGACCCACAGCAGCAGGTGAACGCCTGGCGCGAGACCGTAGAGAGCGTCCTCGTCCGCGCGACCCTGACCCTGCCGCCGCCAGCGCGCTACTTCTACTTGAGTGGCATCGAGGGACGGCACACGGAAAACCTCGGCCCACTTTTGGCAAACATGCAGTCTCTATCACGAGCTTATCCAGATGCACGCTGGTGAGCTGATCGCTTCCGACTGGTGTGGTCGTCGGGCGAAGGCCGAGGACCTGCCAAAGGCCTGGGCACTCATGGAACAAGTGATGGACCCGGAAGTACCAGTGGTCAGCCTGGTCGACTTGGGCATCGTGCGCGACGTCCTGCTCCAGGACGGCCGGCTGAAAGTGGTGCTGACGCCCACCTATTCCGGTTGCCCGGCGACCGAAATGATCGAGCAACGTGTACGCCAAGTGCTGGAATGCGCTGGCTATGCCACGCCCTATCTGGAACAGCGACTGGCGCCAGCCTGGAGCTCGCAATGGATCACCGGCCTGGGTCGGCAACGCCTGCTGGACTACGGCATAGCCCCGCCACAGGAAAAATCCGGCCCGGTGCCCTGCCCGCAATGCGCGAGTCTCGATACCGAACCCGTCAGCGAGTTTGGCTCGACCGCCTGCAAGGCTTTGTACCGGTGCCGCCGCTGCAAAGAGCCCTTCGACTACTTCAAGTGCATTTGAGTCTGTAGCTGACTCAGGAGAAATCCATGAACACCTTTCACCCACTGGAGGTCCGGGACATTCGGCGCGAAACCCGCGATGCTGTTTCGATTCTCTTCAATGTGCCCCGGGCATTGCGCGATACCTTCCAGTTTCAGCAGGGCCAGTATCTCGTACTGCGCACGCAACTGGATGGCGAAGAGATCCGCCGCTCCTACTCGATTTGCAGCGCTCCACATGAAAACGAGCTGCGGGTGGCGATCAAGAAAGTCAGCGGCGGACGCTTCTCCGAGTTCGCCAATCAAACGCTGGTCGTCGGCGACTATCTGGATGTCATGGCGCCAAGCGGCAACTTTTTTGTCGAGCTGAACGCGCAACGTCACGGTCACTATCTGGGCGTCGCCGCCGGCAGCGGCATCACGCCCTTGCTGTCGATTATCAAGACCACGCTCGAGCAGGAACCACATAGCCGGTTCACCTTGCTCTATGGCAATCGCTCCAGTTCCGGGACGCTGTTTCGCGAGCAGCTGGGGGACCTGAAAGACCGCTATCTGGAACGCCTGAAGCTGATCTTCGTGATGAGCCGCGAGCGCCAGGATGTCGACCTCTATAACGGTCGCCTGGATGGGGAAAAATGCCGGCAATTTTTCACTCGCTGGATCGACGTCGCCGCGTTGGATCATGCGTTTATCTGCGGCCCACACGCGATGACCGTTGAGGTTCGTCAAGCGTTGATCGAGCACCGGCTTGACCCCGCACGGGTGCACTGCGAACTGTTCGCCAGCCCATCAGCCGGCCGTAAACAGGCCGACCGCCAGACCACATCGACAGACACCGGCAGAACCAGCCTGATCACCGTAATCAGCGATGGCAACAGCCTGGCCTTCGAGCTGCCGCGCAACACCCTGAGCATTCTCGACGCCGGCAACCAGAACGGCGCGGAACTGCCCTACGCCTGTAAGGCCGGGGTCTGTTCGACCTGCAAGGCCAGGTTGGTCGAAGGTGAAGTGGAGATGGACAGCAACTTCGCCCTTGAAGATTACGAGATCGAAGCAGGCTTCGTTCTCTCATGCCAATGCTTTCCCCTTTCTGATCGAGTGGTGCTGGATTTCGATCAACTTTGAAACCCCACAACAAGAAAACCACTCCGCTGCTGCAGCACTTTTAGCACCGCCCTTTTCTGGTACCTGCCTGACTAAGCCGCCTTTGAACTGCCTTTGCGCAGAGAAGACTCGACTCATCAAGGAACTCTGAGGAAAAACGAATCATGGACATGACTATTGGTGATTTTTTATTGCGACGCTTGCGCGAATTCGGCATTCGTCATCTGTTCGGCGTACCAGGGGATTACAACCTGGCGTTCCTCGAACAGGTAGAGCGCTCGAGCGAAATCGAGTTCATCGGCAATTGCAATGAACTCAACGCTGCCTACGCCGCAGACGGCTACGCCCGGACCCAGGGCTTTGGCAGCGTATTGACCACCTATGGAGTCGGCGACCTGAGTGCCCTGAATGGTATCGCCGGCGCCTATGCCGAACGCGTACCGGTGATTCTGATCTCCGGCATGCCGCCCCTGCATGCGATTCTCGACCGCGCGTTGTTGCACCACACGCTGGTCGACGGCAACTACGACAACGTGATGATCACCCTGCGCGAGTTCACCGTGGCGCAAGCCCGTATCACTGTGGAAAACGCTGCGGCGGAAATCGACCGGGTGCTGCTGACCTGTTATCGAGAGCGGCGACCGGTTTATCTACAGCTACCGTCTGACCTCGCCACGCTGCAAATCGAAGTGCCTGAGCATCCATTGCAGTTGAGCGAAACCCGCAGCGATCCGAACCAACTACAGGATGTGGTTGAACAGATTGTCCAACGCCTTTCAAACGCCAGCACGCCGACGCTGCTGGTGGATGCTGATGTCTCGCGCTTTGGTCTGACCGGCCTGGTGCAGAGCCTGGCTGAAACACTGAATGTACCGTTTGCAACCATGGCCCCGGCCAAGGCCATGCTGCCGGAATCGCATCCTCTGTTTCTCGGCACCTACGTCGGCGCCGGTTCGGCTCCGGGCGTACGCGAAGCGATTGAAAACTCGGACTGTGTGATCAGCATAGGCGCTCGATTTACCGACACGAGCACGGGGCTGTTTTCGCAAAAATTCAGAGCCGGCTCGTTGATTCAGCTGCACCCTTACGCCGTATCCCTCAACCGCGTCCACTACACCGCCGTATCGGTGCGCCAGGTGTTGGCGGGCGTTCTTCAGCAGGCCACCAAGCACCTCCAGGCCTGGCCGATACGCGAGTTGCATGGGCAACGTTCTGTCATGCCGTTCAAGCCACAACCGGATGCCAAGCTGAGCCAACTGCGTTTCTGGCAACGCATCAGTCACTTCATAAAACCGGGCGATCTGATCATCGCTGAAAGTGGCACTTCTTCAGCCGGTCTCAACGGCTTGAGCTTGCCGCACGATGTCACGTTCATTTCCCAACCGATCTGGGGCGCTATCGGTTTCACACTGCCGGCCCTGCTCGGCTCGCTGCTGGCTCAACCACAACGCCGACAGATGCTGTTCATCGGCGATGGTTCGATCCAGATGACCGTGCAGGAACTGTCATCGATTCTGCGTCGAGACCTCAAACCGATTATTTTCCTGATCAACAACGACGGCTATACCATCGAGCGCCTGATACTCGGTGAGAACTCCAGCTACAACGACGTCAACCGCTGGCGTTACGCCGAGCTGCCGTATGTACTGGATACGCGCAATCGCTCTCGACGGCTGATCGTGCACACCGAAGATCAATTGGAGGCCGCTGTCGAAGAGGCGGCGACAGCTAACGAGCTGGTGTTTATCGAAGTGATGATGGAGCGCATGGATGCCCCTGAGTCGCTCAAGCGTTTCGCGAAGATGTTTGCCGATTTCGACTTCGGTCCCAGCCCCAAAGCGACCGAAACGTTGTCGATGGCAGTCTGAGCCAAAGGCATCGGCGGCGGTCACCGCCCATGCCTTCTTGCCGGCAGTGACCGTCAACGGTCACCCTCTGCATCAGGCGATGGAGCGAACCACGCCACCATCGACACGCATCGCCGCACCGGTGGTAGCACTGGCTTGAAGCGACGCCAGGTAGACCACCAGATTCGCCACTTCTTCAGTCGTCGCCAAACGCTTGATCAACGAGCTTGCACGATGTTGCGCGATGAAGCTCTTTTCCAACTGCTCAGACGGCACGCCTTGTTCTTCGGCCATCTGCGCGAAGAAACCGCCGACACCTTCAGAACGAGTGGGTCCCGGCAGTACCGCGTTGACCGTCACACCGGTGCCGGCCAGGGTTTCCGCCAAACCACGAGAGATGGCCAGCAGCGCGGTTTTGGTGGTGCCGTAGTGGACCATTTCAGTCGGGATCTGCAACGCCGATTCACTGGACAGGAACAGCACCCGACCCCAGCCACGTTCAGCCATGGCCGGGGCATAGTGACGTGACAGACGCACTGCGCTCATCACGTTGATGTCGAAAAAACGCTGCCAGTCGGCATCGGTAATATCAAAGAACCCCTTGGGCTCGAAGATCCCCAGGTTATTCACCAGAATGTCGACATTCGAGACTTTGGAGAACAGTTCCTGCGCGCCTTCCACGGTGCCCAGATCGGCCGCAAGACCGATCAGCCGAGCACCCGGCAGTCGGCTCAGAATGTGCTCAATAGCCTTGCGCACCCGTTCCTCGCTGCGCCCGTTGATGACCACTTCAGCACCCGCTTCGGCCAGACCGAAAGCGATAGCCAGACCGATACCGGCCGTGGAACCACTGACGATCGCGCGCTTTCCATGCAACGATATATTCATGCTTACTTGCTCCGATGATGTAACAACACAAAAGGCGGACTCAAAGTCCGCCGTAATTGATTCGAAAAGCCTGGTGCCTCAATCAGAGGTACCGGCATCTGCCGTTGCCAGCGGATAGATCGACTGCCAGCCGCCACCGAGTGATTTATATAGCCCAACCATGGCCAACGAAACCGTGGTCGAGCTTTCCACCAATTGTTCCTGATTCGCCAACAAGGCGCTCTGAACCGTCAGCACGTTGAGAAAATCCACCGCCCCTTCGACGTACTGGCGTTGCGCAGTTTCCAGCGCAATCCGGTTCTGCCGCACCGCTTCGGCCAGTCGGTCACGTCGCAATTGGCTGGCGTTGTACAAGGTCAGCACATCATCAATTTCATGCCAGGCGCGCAGCACCACCCGCTGGTAATCGAGCGCCGCTTCCTGTTGTTGCGCCTCGCGCAACCTGACCATCCCTCGCAGACGTCCACCCTCGAAAATCGGTAGGCTCAACTGTGGGCCGATAGCAAATTGGCGTGAGCCCCAGGACCCGAAATCCGATAGCTGCATCGACTGAAAACCAACGTTGCCGGACAGACGAATGCGCGGATAGAAATCACCCTTGGCCACTCCGATCCCAGCCGTCGCGGCATGCAGACTGGCTTCGGCCCGACGAATATCCGGACGACGCTCGGCCAGCTCCGACGGCAAGCCAATGGCGAAGTTTTGAGGGGTTTGCGGTACTTGCGCCGCTCGCTCGAGTTCGGCCTGCAAGGCTCTTGGTGGCTCGGCCAACAGCAGGCTCAAAGCATTGATCAACTGCGCCTGACGCTGTTCGAGCGACGGTAAGCGAGCTTCAACCGCGGCGACCTGTGCAGCGGCTTCAGCCACATCCAGATTGGTCGCGATGCCATCAGCCAAACGCATCTGCGACAGCTTCAGACTGTGCCGGGAAACATCAAGGTTCTCGCGAGTGACCGCGAGGGTGCTCTGCACGCCGCGCAGCTGAATGTAATCGCCAGCGGTCTCGGCCAGAATCGACAGCAGGACCATGCGCCGTTCGTTCTCAGCCACCTCGACCGATGCGTCGGCCGCTTCCACTTCGCGTCTGACCCGCCCCCATAAGTCTAGCTCCCAGGCAGCGGTGAAATCGCCCTCCCAGAGATTGAAGGCAGACTTGCCATTCTTGCCCGAAGGGTCGCTCAGGCCCTTGCTGCTGTTGCGTGCCCGCTCATAGCTGGCACCCGCATCAAGGCTCGGATATTGATCGGCGGCGATGGTCTGGCGCGCCGCTCGACTCTGCTGCAGACGAGCACTGGCGATTTTTATATCCAGGCTGCTGGTGACAGCACGACGAGCCAGGGCTGACAACTGCGTATCGTGAAAGATGTCCCACCAGCGCTCTTCAACCGGCGAAGCCTCTGGGCGACTGTCGGCTAACTGGCCTTGCAGCACGGACCACTTTGCGTTGCCTGGCCCCTGAGACTTCTGAAAATCCGGACCGACGCTGCAAGCCGGGAGCATCAACACGCTCAACAGCAAAAATGGCTGAACAGGGAAAGTCCGACTCATCGAAGGGTGACCTCTTTACGTGCGTCATTGCCCTGCCGGTCCTGCGTCTCGATACTGGCTTCCACCGACATGCCCACACGCAGGCGGCTCGCCAACGGTTGATCGGCATCCAGCGCAATCTTCACCGGTATCCGCTGCACGACTTTGGTGAAGTTGCCCGTCGCATTGTCCGGTTTGACCGAAGCAAAGGTCACCCCGGTCGCCGGCGCAATACTCTCGACCCGACCGGTGAGGCTCTGGCCACTAAAGGTGTCGACGCGGATCTTCACTGGCTGCCCTGGCTGCACATGTGTCAACTGGGTTTCCTGGAAGTTGCCAACCACATAGGCGCGCTCCAGAGGAACAATCGCCATGATCTTCGCGCCTGGACTGACATAGGCCCCGACACGCGCAGCACGCTCACCGACTACACCATCCATCGGAGCCACAAGGCGAGTGTAGGACAGGTCAAAGCGGGCCCGCTCCAAGGATGCCAACGCCTGTTTGAAGCCTGCGTCGGCACTGTCGAGCTGGGCCTTGAGGATATCCACCTGTTTGCGCGAAGCGGCCAAGGCAGCGGTCGAATTGGCCAGACGAGCGTTGGCTTGATCCACCCGGCTACGGGCCTGCTGAGCATTTTGCACGGTACCGGCGCCCTGGCCTGCGAGATGGCTGTAACGCGTCAGTTCGTGCTCAGCGAATGCTTGTTCAGCCTTATCTGCAGCCACCATGGCCTGCGCCTGAGCGATCAATGACGACTGGCGTTCCAGAGTCGCTTTCGCGTTCTGCAACTGCGCCTGCGCAACCAGCGACTGTGCCTCGGCCGCCTGGAGCGCAGCCTGATAGTCGCGATCATCGATTTGCACCAGCAATTGACCAGCCTTCACCGTCTGGTTGTCCTCCACCAGCACCTGACTGATGAAACCCGAAACCTTCGGCGCCACTAGCGTGTAGTCCGCCGTGACAAACGCATCGTTAGTGGTTTGCAGCGAGCCGGATGCAAACAGGCGCGGCGCTGTCAGGTAGATGACCCCGCCAAGAGCAACCAAGGCAACCGTGTACAAGGCAATTTTCTGATTTTTACTCGTAGTCATAATGACTTTCTCTCTGAATGGAACGCTATGCCACCGCACGAGGTGGATAGATCCGGGAAGGCATCAACGGGATCAACAGAATCAAAGCCAGTGCCAGCAGCGCCATGCAGTAGTACAAGTCCGAAGACGTCAGTACGACCGCCTGTACGTGGATGCGATGGGCAAGCCCCGCAACTTCGCTGTCCGCCAAAGGCGAGTTGCCCAGACGATCGACCAGCGTGTTTGAGTGAAAATGCAACCGCGCCGTGGTCAGCGCCTCCAGCACACCAGTAGCAAGGACCGCCGAAAAACCTTTGACCGTGTTGAACCAGGCGGAAGCGAACGGGCCGTCTTGCGGCGCCAGGCCGCCGGTAGCAAGCATCAGCAGCGGGATCACCGCCATCGGCTGACCAAACACCTGGAACAGCTGCAAGATGTAGAAGTTGTCGCGAATCCACTCTGAAGTGATTTGCGTGCCGCCAGCACAGGCCAGCGCCAGCAATCCAAGACCGATCGCCAGAATCCACCGGCAGTCGACCCGACGGATGTTGCACAAGGCCGCCACCAGCGGTAACGCCAGCAACTGCGGCAAGGCCACCATCAGCAATACCGGCGCAGTTTGTACCGGGCGATAACCCTGCACCTGGGCCAAGTAGCTGGACGGGATGATGATTACCGCCAGCAACACGATCAGTACCCCGCCGAGGGTTAGCAACGAGTGCGACAGGTTCAGGTTAGTCAGCATCTGCAATTTGAAGAACGGCAGCGGGTGCGACCATTCATTAATAAAGAACAACACCAACAGCACCAGACCGCCGCCAAGCAGCCAGCAGATCAACGTGGACTCGAACCAGTCCAGACGATTGCCCTGGGACAGACCGATCACCAGCGCACAAATCGCCGGTAAACCGAGCGACAGGCCACGCCAGTCAAACTGTTTGAAACGCTCAAAGCGCATCGGGTCCTGCGGCAAGCCATAGGCAACCGCGACCATCGCCAGCAGGCAGGGTGGGACGATCTGCCAGAACGCCCATTGCCAACCGACGTATTCGGTCCACAATGCGGCCAACGGAGTCCCCAGGCTCGGGCCGAAGGTGGCGGTCAGCGCATAACTCGCCAGCCCGTAAAGCTTGACGCCGGGTGGGAGGAAACGCAGCGCGACGGTCATCAGCATCGGCGGTAGACTGCCCCCGGCCAGCCCCTGCAAAGTTCGTAACACCATCAGGCTTTCGAGGTTCGGAGCGAACGGGCAGAGAATCCCAAGCACGGTGAACGCACCTATCGCGCTCAGCGTGAAGCGACGCAGGGAGAAGGTGACTGAACACCAGGGCGCGAACGCCATGGCCGAGACTGAGGTGGCCGCGTAAGTGGCTATCAACCAACTGCCTTCATCCGCACCGATATACAGCGCGCCACGGATGTCAGGCATGGCCACTTTGGTGACCATCTCATTGAGACCGGCCACCAATACCGCAATCAGCACCCCGATCAACCCGATCACGATACGCAGGCCAAACACTGGCGCAGCGGCCGGTGCGGGTTTCACCACTTCCAGCGCCGGGGCTATAACAGCAGAGGCTGCGAGCGAACTCATGGGTTCACCCATCGGCCAGTGCCCCGAAAGACAGAAAACAACACAAGGCACATTGCGTCATGACTCCAGGTAAAGGATTTACCTGGATAGTTTATGAAGACGCAACAATGCCGAAAACTGACATATGGGAAGCTTTAAGCTGCACCCAACGCACGCATCAATCCACGGCAACTATCAACCTGCAAATCGCCACTCGGCAATTGCTTACGGCAATGGGCGCTCACCTCGAAAATATCGGATTACCCGGTTGGCGTAGCGTCAGGCACAGGTTGCGATAAGCCGGGGCATGTTCGTTCCGAAGGGGCTTGCGGCGATCCTAAAAGCGCAAGCTGCTTCAAACCCGTGGCGAGGAGTACTTGGCACAGCTCTCTTTCAACGTCTGACGCAGCCAGCGATGGGCCGAGTCGTTATCAAAACGTGGATGCCAGGCCTGCATGATCATCACCGTCTCCAGCGCCATAGGAATACGGAACGAACGTAACGGCAAGCCCAGCCGCGAGACACTCCACAGCACATGCTCCGGCAATGGCAGCAACAGGTCGGAATCGGGCAATGCGAACATCGCCGAGTGAAAGCTCGGGGTGATCAACGCGACTCGCCGCTGCAAGCCCATCCCGGCCAAAGCTGTATCGATAGGCCCGGTTGCACGCCCGCGTCGCGACACGCTGACCTGCGCATAGGAGGCGAAACGCTTGGGAGTGATTTCTTCCTGAAAGATGGGGTGATCCACCCGGGCCAGACCGACAAAGGTCGTGGTGAACAGGCTCTGGACTTTGATTTCCGGTCCAAGATTGCGCGTCGCACTGATATAAAGATCAATCCGCCCTTCGCGCAACGCATCATCCTCACCCTCGCCTTCCGGCACAAAGCGCAGCACGGTACGTGGGGCCTTTTCGCGCATGGTTTCCAGCAGCTGCGCGCCAAAGGCTGCGACAAATACGTCATTGGCCCGCAAGTTGTAGCAGCGCTCCAGGGTCGTCAGATCGACCTCGTCCCCCGAAAGGAACACCTGCGCCGCTTGCTCGACCACACTGCGCACCTGACTCCGTAATGCCAGCGCCTTGGGTGTCGGCACCAGGCCACGCCCGGCGCGCACCAGGATCGGATCACCAACCGCGCTGCGTATCCGGGTCAAGGTCCGGCTCATGGCCGCGGGACTCAAGTTCATGCGCCGGGCGGCACCGACCACGCTGCCCTCGTCCAGCAGCGCATCCAGGGCCACCAGCAGATTCATATCTGGAAGATGCACAACAAACACTCCATGTGAAACTCAATTAATCCTGGCGCAATCCTAGCAGTTCCTGACCAAACACCGATGCGCGCGAGACCTGCGCTGCATGCAACTATTAAGTGCGCGACGAACCATTTACCTAGACGTACGATTTTCCAAGAATACCTGCCTTCCGTTAATTCCCGGTTGGAACAGCCATGCTTCGCTCCTTACTCGTTGCTATTGATGGTTCGCCCCAGAGCCGATCGGTTCTGGACCTGGCCGCACAGTATTCCAAGCTGGGTGCCCCTCGACTCTACGTCCTGCTTTCCGTCGACAGTGCGTACACCCTGCCCTCGGAAAACGGACACATCGAGCCTGCCGATGAGCAGGAATATCCCGCGGCCAGCAGTGAGCAACATATAGCCAATAACGCGATGCAAGAGGCGCTGGACTATTTATGGTCACTCGGGCTTGACGCAGAAGGAGTGGTGATTGACGGAGAGCCGGCCTCTTCGATCGTTTCGCAAGCCGAGCGGCTGAAGGTCGACTTGATCATCGTCGGCCACCGCCATCTTTCGCGGATCAACCGTATCTTCGACCCTTCAGTCAGCGCCCGAGTCATCGAAGTCGCCCGCTGCCTGGTGCTGGTGGATGTTCGCCCCACGCCAGGCCAGCCCAAGAATTGAGCAGCCTTTTGCGGCTTCCGACCGAGGCCCTGGATCTCGCAGGTGATATATGAAACTGGAATATCTTTTACTGGAAAAGCATGGCCATGTGGCGATGATCACCCTCAACCGCCCCGAGGTGCTGAATGCGCTTTCAGCCGGACTGAATACCGAATTGGCGCAACTGCTCGATCATCTGGAAACAGATGACGAAACTCACGTAGTGGTGATTACCGGCAATGAAAAGGCCTTCGCCGCCGGGGCCGATATCAAGCTAATGAAGGATTGGAGCTACATGGATGTATACAAGGCTGACTTCATCAGCCTTGACTGGGAGCGCCTGAGCACCTTTCGCAAGCCGAGCATCGCTGCGGTGGCCGGCTATGCGCTGGGCGGAGGCTGCGAGCTGGCGATGATGTGCGATTTCATTATCGCAGCGGAAAATGCACGCTTCGGCCAACCAGAGATCACCCTCGGTACCATCCCCGGCGCCGGTGGCAGCCAACGATTGGCAAGGTTTGTCGGCAAATCAAAGGCCATGGACATGGTGTTGACCGGGCGCACCATGGATGCCGTCGAAGCCGAACGCTGCGGCCTGGTCAGTCGCGTGGTTCCCACCGCGATGCTCATCGATGAGGCCTTAAGGAGCGCTTCGCTCATCGCCGGTTATTCTACCCCTGTGACATTACTCGCCAAGGAAGCGGTAAACCGCGCCTTCGAAACCAGCCTGGCAGAGGGCGTGCGCTTTGAGCGCCGACTATTCCACTCGACCTTCGCCATCGAAGATCAGAAAGAAGGCATGAACGCGTTCAACGAAAAACGCCCGCCACAATTCAAACACTGCTAGGGAAACTCAACAGCGGTCGTGAGCCTCTTCCTGTAGTGCTCTTATGAAATCTATGGTCATTTTGCCTGGAAACCTTTTAATGAGTGATATTGCGCTTCTTCCACAGGTCAAAGCCTTTCTACAACGCGATCACGGCCAGTTTATTGACGGAATTCATTTTAATAGCAGCACATCCATTAAGTTGAAGGTTATAAACCCTGCAACTGGCGATGCCATCGCAATGGTGAGCGAAGCCAGCCAGGCCGACATTAGCCATGCGGTGGAATCAGCCAGTCGTGGGTTCAAAGTCTGGTCGCGCACCAATCCCGCCATACGCGCAAATGTGCTGCTGAAACTGGCCGATTTGCTGGAAAAAAACCGAGAGGAACTTGCCCAGATAGAAACCTGCCAGTCTGGCAAAATTATCCAGATCGCTCGCGCGTTCGAAGTCGATCAGGCTGCACATTTCCTTCGTTACTACGCTGGCTGGGCCACTAAGATTACAGGCGAAACAATAGTCCCATCCTTACCCTCCGTTGCCGGAGAACGCTACACCGCATTTACTCAGCGCGAGCCGGTCGGCGTAGTAGTGGGCATCGTCCCGTGGAACTTTTCAACCATGATCGCCATCTGGAAGCTGGCTTCAGCATTGACCACTGGTTGTAGCATCATTATCAAACCCAGCGAATTTACACCGCTAACCATACTGCGTATCGCAGAACTGGCCATTGAGGCTGGATTACCAGCGGGTGCGCTCAATGTGGTAACCGGCGGCGCCTCAGTTGGCAAAGCGCTCATCGAGAACCCTGGCACAGACAAGGTATCGTTTACTGGATCGGTGCCTACCGGCATCGCCGTAGGCACATCAGCGATGCAGGCAAAGTTGACACGCACCACTCTGGAGCTGGGGGGGAAGAACTCTGCGGCGTTCCTGGTCGACGTCGATATGGAGGTAGCGGTCAACGGCATTATCGAAGCCGGATTTCTACATTCAGGTCAAGTCTGCGCGGCAGCAGAACGTTTTTTTGCTCACCGCTCGCAGATCGAACCCATGATGGAGAACCTCTCCCAGCGCCTGACGCAATTGAGGATCGGCTCGCCGCTCAATGAATCAACTCAGTTCGGTCCGGTGACGAACAAGCAGCATCAACAGAAACTCGGACAGTTCTTCGATACTGCCCGTGCCGAGAACAGCACCATCATTCACGGAGGCAAGATAATCGATGGTCCTGGCTGCTATGTGGAGCCTACGATCATTCTGGCGAACTCGATCAACGACACACTGCTCAACGAAGAAACATTCGGCCCCATTGCGACCTTCTTTCCATATGACACAGAGGAAGAACTGCTGGAGCTGATGAACAACACGCCTTACGGCCTCAGCGCCAGTCTCTGGACAAACGACCTGTCCAAGGCTCTGCGTATGGTTCCTGAAATCGATGCGGGCACGGTTTGGGTCAACATGCATACCATGATCGACCCAGCAGTCCCTTTCGGCGGTATCAAATCCTCGGGGATTGGTCGTGAATTTGGCGCAGCCTTCATTGATGAATATACCGAACTCAAATCTGTGATGATTCGATACTAGACCTCTTCAACCAACCAGACATGCGCTCGATGATATTGCGCTGCCGGTACTTTGGTTTGTCGACCAGGCTGGCGAGACCTGCTGCGCTTTCAACTATGTTTCGTCGTATCCTGGGACACGCGCCAACAACTTACTTAGACAGTCTTTAAACGATCACCGTCAAACCACCCCCATCGCCACCCGCTGCACCAGCCCATCGGCATGGCAGATCACCCGGTTACGCCCGGTGGTCTTGGCCGCATACAGCGCTTCATCGGCATCATTGAGCCATTGCAGGGCGTCAGTGTGCATTGGGTCGAACGCGGCCAGGCCGATGCTCAGGCTGACTTTCAACGCCGGATTCTGCTCGTAACCCAGCCCCGAAAACCGATCGCGCAAGGCGTCCATCGCCTGGGCCGCGTGGGCCAGTGGCACGTCGGGCAGGATCACGCAGAACTCGTCACCGCCATAGCGCCCGGCCACATCACTGGCGCGCAGGTTTTGCTTGAGAACTTTGCTCAACTGGCGCAACACGATATCGCCGGCCACATGCCCGTAGGTGTCGTTGATCATCTTGAAGTGGTCGATGTCGATCAAGGCAATCGCCCCGCCCCGCTGCTGGCGCTGACAACGCTGGAACTCGACCTCCAGCGCATCTTTCCAGGCGCCGTGGTTCAACAGCCCTGTGAGGCTGTCGGTGCGGCTCAGGGCCAGCAGTTCGCGTTTGTGTTTGCCCAATGTGTGGGCCTGCCGAAAGCAGATCCAGCCCAACACCAAGGGGTAAAACGTCAGCAACGGCAAACAGGCATACAACTGAGCAGGGCTGGTTTGCGCGATGATCACCGGAAAGAAGATCAGCCACCCAACGCCCATACCCAACAGCTGAGCCACCGTGCCGACGAGCAGAAAACGCAGGCCTCCAATGGCGACGTTGTTCATCGCCATCATCGACAACGTGGCAGTGCTGGGTAAGGGGTTGAACTGCATGGCCGCGACCCAGAATCCGCCCATGAACGCGTCGATCAGAATATTCCGGTGTTCGGCGTGATAAGGCACGGGCGAGCGGCGCGCCCATTGATAGGCCAGGTGCGGCCAGACAAGGCCGTTGAACAGCATCAGCGCCAACAGCCAATGCGGCGGTTTGAGCGGAATGATCGCCGCGCCCACGCAGAGCAGGCCCAGGACCATTCCCAGGATTCGCGATGTGTAAAGCCTCCTTGCCAGTGAAAGTCCCTTTCCTCCTTTATGGTGCATAGGGGGACAAAGCTCCTCTTCACTACTACTGACCTGAAACTTCGAGTAACTCGGACAGGGATGCCTGGAAGTCTATCAGGGCGCAATCAAATAGCCATCACCGCTTGGCGGCCCGGAATAGCCCCTTCGGCAGGCCCACTGTCGAAATTTTGACTATAAATGACAAAGAACCCGGGCTTGAACACACCTCTGTAGCAGCTGCCGAAGGCTTGTCATCTGATGAACATTCTCTACGACGAACGCATCGACGGTGCCCTGCCCCCGGTCGACAAGGATGCCTTGCTCAACGCCTTGCGCGAGCAGGTGCCGGAGCTGGACATCCTCTACCGCGAAGAAGAACTCAAGCCCTACGAGTGCGACGGGCTCTCGGCCTATCGAACCACGCCGATGCTGGTACTGCTGCCACGCTATGTCGAGCAGGTTCAAGCCGTGCTCAAACTCTGTCATGCCCATCGGGTGCCCGTGGTGGCGCGTGGTGCCGGCACCGGGTTGTCCGCAGGCGCGCTGCCGTTGGAAAAAGGCGTGCTGCTGGTGATGGCGCGCTTCAACCAGATCCTCCACATCGACCCCGCCGCCCGCACTGCACGGGTTCAGCCGGGGGTGCGCAACCTGGCGATTTCCCAGGCCGTTGTACCGCTTGGCCTGTATTACGCGCCGGACCCGTCTTCGCAGATCGCCTGTTCGATTGGCGGCAATGTCGCGGAAAACGCCGGTGGCGTGCACTGCCTGAAATACGGCCTGACCGTACACAATGTGCTGAAACTGGAAGTGCTGACGATTGAAGGCGAACACCTGACCCTGGGCTCGGACGCACTGGACTGCGCGGGGTTCGACCTGTTGGCGCTGTTCAACGGCTCCGAGGGATTGCTGGGCATCATCACTGAAGTCACGGTCAAACTGCTGCCCAAACCACAGGCCGCCAAAGTGCTGCTGGCGAGTTTCGACTCCGTGGAAAAAGCCGGAGGCGCCGTGGCGGACATCATCGCCGCCGGGATCATCCCTGCGGGCCTGGAGATGATGGACAACCTGGCCTTGCGCGCCGCCGAAGACTTCGTTCACGCCGGTTACCCGGTGGACGCCAAGGCGATTCTGCTGTGTGAACTCGATGGCGTCGAAGCCGATGTACGCGATGATTGCCTGCGGGTTCGCGCCGTGCTGGAACGGGCCGGTGCCAGTGAGGTGCGCCAGGCCCGCGACGAGGCGGAACGGGTGAAATTCTGGGCCGGACGCAAAGCGGCGTTCCCGGCGATCGGGCGCTTGTCGCCGGACTACTACTGCATGGACGGCACCATCCCGCGATGCGAGTTGCCTCGGGTGCTCAAGGGGATTGCCGAACTCGCCAGTGAATACGGCTTGCGAGTGGCCAACGTGTTTCATGCCGGCGACGGCAACATGCACCCGCTGATCCTGTTCGACGCCAACCAGCCCGGCGAGCTGGAACGCACCGAAGCTCTCGGCGGGAAAATCCTCGAACTCTGCGTCAAGGTGGGCGGCAGCATCACCGGCGAGCACGGTGTCGGCCGCGAGAAAATCAATCAGATGTGCGCACAGTTCAACAGCGACGAGCTGACGGTGTTTCATGCAATCAAAGTCGCGTTCGACGCCAAAGGCCTGCTCAATCCCGGCAAGAACATTCCCACCCTGCACCGCTGCGCTGAGTTCGGCGCCATGCACGTCCACGGCGGGCAACTGCCCTTCCCCGACCTGGAGCGTTTCTGATGCGCACCGAACAGGACCGGGACGCCAGCGCCGAGTTACTGGAGCAGATCAACCAGGCCCGGGAGAACGCCACGCCGCTGCGCATTCAAGGCGCCAGCAGCAAGGCCTTCCTCGGTCGCGAGGTGGCTGGCGAGGTGCTCGACACCCGCGCCCATCGCGGCATCGTCAGCTATGACCCGACCGAACTGGTGATCACCGCCCGCTGCGGTACACCGCTGAGGGAATTGCTGGCGGCGCTGGATGCGGCCGGGCAAATGCTCCCTTGTGAACCGCCCTCCTTCGGTGAAGACGCCACGGTCGGCGGCCTGATCGCCGCGGGGCTATCAGGCCCGCGGCGCCCGTGGGCCGGTTCGGCGCGTGACTTTGTGCTCGGCACCCGGCTGATCACCGGCAACGGTAAACAGCTGCGTTTTGGCGGCGAGGTGATGAAAAACGTCGCCGGTTATGATCTGTCGCGGTTGTTGACCGGCAGCTTCGGTTGCCTCGGCGTGATCACCGAAGTCTCGCTCAAGGTCCTGCCCAAACCGCGCCAATGCCTGAGCATCAGCCTGGAACTCGACAGCGCCCACGCCTTGAGCAAACTCGCCGAATGGGGCCAGCAACCGCTGCCCATCAGCGCGGCGTGCCATGACGGCCGGCAATTGCACCTGCGGCTGGAGGGCGGCGAAGGTTCGGTCAGCGCCGCTCATCAGCGCCTCGGTGGCGAGGTGCTGGACGCTCAATTCTGGGAGGCATTGAATGAACAACAGCTGGCATTTTTCGATGAAGGGCTGCCGTTGTGGCGTCTGTCATTGCCGAACAACATCGGCCCGCTGACGCTGCCCGGCGAACAGTTGATCGATTGGGCCGGCGCGCAACGCTGGTTGAAAACCGAGGCGCCGGACATCCAGTCGCTGGCTGCGGATCTGGGCGGCCATGCCACCTGTTATAGCCACGGTGTCAGCGACACGCCGTTCCAGCCGTTGGCGCCGGCGCTGTTGCGCTATCACCAACAGCTCAAGGCCCAACTCGACCCTCAGGGGTTGTTCAACCCTGGCCGGATGTACGCGGAGTTCTGAAGCATGCAGACCACCCTCAGCGAACAGGCCAAACGCCTGCCCCGCGCGGCAGAGGCCGAAAGCATTCTGCGCACCTGCGTGCATTGCGGGTTCTGCAACGCCACGTGCCCGACCTATCAGTTGCTCGGCGATGAACTGGACGGCCCGCGTGGACGCATCTACCTCATCAAGCAAGTGCTCGAAGGCCACCCCGCCACGGCCCAGACCCAATTGCACCTGGACCGCTGCCTGTCATGCCGCGCCTGCGAAACCACCTGCCCGTCCGGGGTCGATTATCACAACCTGCTGGACATTGGCCGCGCTGTCGTCGATCAGGCGGTGCCGCGCTCGGCGGCCCAGCGCGTGTTGCGCCAGGGCTTGCGGGCGATGGCGCCAAACCCCGGACTGTTCAAGGCCTTGTTGCAAATCGGTGCAACCTTCCGACCGTTGATGCCGCGCGACCTCGAAGCCAAACTGCCACGCGACGTGCCGCCAGCAGGAGAATGGCCAACCACGGTGCATACGCGAAAAGTGCTGATGCTCGAAGGCTGTGTGCAACCGGGTTTGTCACCGAACACCAATGCCGCCGCGGCGCGGGTGCTGGATCGACTGGGGATCAGCGTCGGCACTGTTCACCAGGCCGGATGCTGCGGAGCGCTGGACTATCACCTCGACGCTCAGGAACAGGGACTCAATCGCGCCCGCCAGAACATCGACGCCTGGTGGCCCGCGCTGGAAAGCGGCGCCGAAGCCATCGTGCAAACCGCCAGCGGCTGCGGTGCGTTTATCAAGGATTACGGGCATTTGCTCAAAACCGATCCGACCTACGCGGCTAAAGCCAAACGGGTCAGCGAGATGAGCAAAGACCTGGTGGAGATCCTGCGCAACGAACCCTTGGAGCGAGTGTGCGCAGCCACCGAACGACGAATTGCCTTCCACTGCCCGTGCACCTTGCAGCACGCGCTAAAACTCGGCGGTGCAGTCGAAGAACTACTGACCCGCCTCGGTTTCAACCTCACCAGCGTGCCCGACAGTCATCTGTGCTGCGGCTCGGCCGGGACGTACTCATTGACCCAACCGGCACTCGCCCGGCAACTGCGCGACAACAAGCTCAACGCTCTGGAAAGCGGCCGACCGGAGCTGATCGTCACCGCCAACATCGGTTGCCAGAGCCACCTCGCCAGCGCCGGACGGACACCCGTCCGGCACTGGATCGAGCTGGTGGATCAGATGCCGCGCTGAACGCAGCAGTCGTTTGCAGAATGAAGTTCAGAAGAAACTTCGTTTGTCAGCGTCACCTGTGCCGAACAGAATCGGCCTACTCCACTGTCACTGCGCCGGGATTCGTGTTTATGAGCAACCACAACGTCGTCAGCCCAGACCTGATCCGCCAACGCTTCTCGCGGGCGATGTCAGACATGTACCGCGAAGAAGTGCCGCTCTACGGCGCCTTGATGGAACTGGTGGCGCAGACCAACGCCCAGGTGCTCGACAGCGATCCGGCGATTGCCCGACAGTTACGCAGCACAGGTGAAATCGAGCGCCTGGACCTGGAACGCCACGGGGCGATCCGCGTCGGCACCGCGCAAGAACTGGCGACCCTCTGCCGCTTGTTCGCGGTGATGGGCATGCAACCGGTCGGCTATTACGACCTGACGCCGGCCGGAGTGCCGGTGCATTCCACGGCGTTCCGCGCCGTGCATGAAAGCTCATTGCAGGTCAGCCCGTTCCGGGTGTTCACCTCGCTGCTGCGCCTGGAGCTGATCGAAAACCCCGAGCTGCGCACGTTTGCCGAATCGGTGCTGGCCAAGCGTTCGATCTTCACCGTGCAGGCGCTGAAGCTGATCGAGCAGGCCGAACAACACGGCGGGCTCGACGAGCAACAAGCCGAGGACTTCGTCGAACAGGCCCTGGAAACCTTCCGCTGGCACCACCGCGCCACCGTCACCGCCGCGCACTACCAACAACTCAGCGCCCAGCATCGGTTGATTGCCGACGTCGTCGCCTTCAAAGGCCCGCATATCAACCACCTGACACCGCGCACGCTGGACATCGACATCGTGCAGACCAAAATGCCCGAACACGGCATCACCCCCAAAGCGGTAATCGAAGGCCCACCGCGCCGCCAGTGCCCGATCCTGCTGCGCCAGACCAGTTTCAAAGCGCTGGACGAGCCGATTGCGTTCACCGATCAGCAGCAAGCCCTCGGCAGCCATAGCGCCCGCTTCGGCGAAATCGAACAACGCGGCGCCGCACTGACGCCTGAAGGTCGCGAGCTCTACGACCGCCTGCTCAACGCCGCCCGCGATGAACTCAAGGACTTCCCCAACGAAGCCAACGCGGCGCGCTACAACAGCCTGATGGAAGAGCATTTCAAAGCTTTCCCGGACAGCTACAGCGAAATGCGCGAACAAGGTCTGGCGTACTTTCGCTACTTCGTCACAGAAAAGGGCCTGGCGGCTGATAGCGAGGAACTCGGGGCCGCGTCGTTGCAAGGCTTGCTCGACGCCGAGTACATCCGTGCAGTGCCGCTGGTGTACGAAGACTTTCTGCCGGTCAGCGCAGCGGGGATTTTCCAGTCGAACCTCGGGGATGCGGCGCAAACCCATTACGGCGAGCACTCGAATCGGCAGGCGTTTGAACAAGCGCTGGGGCGATCGACTATTGATGAACTGGCGCTGTATGCCGATACGCAGCGGAGGTCGATTGAGGAGTGCTGCGCCGCGCTTAATCTGCCGTTGCTGAGCTGAGTGGCTCGCCCACTGAACCCAACACGCCAGCCCAAGGAAAGGGCTGGTTGTAATAGCACGAGAGTTGCGCGGTAGCAGTTAATGAGCAGAGCTGGTCGACTGCTTTGAAGTTACATAATTATGCAAAGCGCGTCGGCCTACGTACAGAGCCACTACAGCTTTAGTGTCCGCATTACTTAAAATCATCTTATCTCTAATTCCTCCACCTTTAAGAACTCCAAACCCTATCGACTGCCGATCAGAACTTCCGAACACAGACTGCAAGCGATCGTCAGAAATCTCACCCTTTGTAATATCCATTGAGACATCAAAAACATCTTTGGTACGAGAACGCCCCATTCTCAAAAGGCCTTTATCGAGTTCCTGAACACTATATTTATCAGACAAAAAAACCGGTTCATTTTTTCTCTCAAAATGATTATAAAAATCCACTGTATGGGACACTATATGCGAGCTCTCATGAAGAATGGTCCTAACCAGTGGAATGATCCCTTCTTGAGTGTCAAAAAAATAAGGCGTCAAAAAAAGTCGCCGCCCGTCATCATAACGCCGAACAAAAGCTATGGCCTTTCGATCTTTATCTTTGGCTTTTACAAAGACTATTTGATCACTCAGCGCGCCATTCTTAAAGTAATCGGACACCAAACTCCTCATCTTTCTAAACTCACTAAGCATATCCTCGGCAGACACTGCAATTCGACCATATATCTCACTCACATCCCTAAGCGCTTCACCTTGGACATCGTTACTACCAAGAACAACTATTGACTCGACAAGCACCTTATGCGCAAGAAGCAAAGCTTGGTCAAATACCTCGAGATGACGTGTTTCAAATTGCGCACGACCACGAGAAATAATCTTGAAATCTTGTTCAGTCCCCTGCTCATGGATGTCCCCCTCCCCACTATACAACCCCATCACATCCCGCCGCCCCACCGGACTATTCCCCACCATACAAAACACATTCAACCCATCAGCAATCCCGGCCGGGTCTGGGTTAATCCACCGCTGCAACCACGACGCGTAATACCGGAAGCCGTAGTAATACAATCCGGTCACATCCCGTTCTTTCCCGGAATAACGCACACACTTGTATTTGGCCCCAACCTGCGAACGCCCCATCCACCAGGCCGTACCGCCATATGCGTAATACCCCTCATAACTGATCAAGTTGCCACGGCCATCCAGTTCCAGCGTGCTGCTGCCCAAATGGTCGTCGAGGCTGTAACGCAACTGATCTTCTTCGACTTCATCCGGTTGACCGTGCGCCCAGTGCAAAAGCCGGACACTGCTGCGTCCCGCCTGAACATTAATTACCTGCAACACTTCGTCGGGGCTGTCCGCCCCTTCGCTACGAATCTCCAGCCCCGGCAAGTACCGCACTTCGGTATTCCGGATCACGCTTGCCGCCAGCGCATGACGGACTTTGCGCACCCGCATACCGGCACTGTCGTAGAGATAACGCTCGCTATCGCTTTGTCCGTTTGCGCGGGTCACCAACAGGACTTCGCTCAGTTGATTGCGAGTCGTCCAGCGCATCGCTTGCCCGGGTGCGAGAAATTTGAGATTGCCGTTGTCATCGAAGCTCGCAGCAAAGTCTGGCTCTTGGCCTTCGACCTGGGTCAACCCGCGATTGCTGCCAGGATCAACGAGCATGACGTGCGTGGGCTTACCACTGTGATGCTGTTCGAGCAGATTGCCGCCTGCGTCATAACACCAGGTCTGGGTATAGTGCTGCAGTCGGGCGGGATCTGGCGGTGAGATCAGCTCAGGTAACGCCGGACCGTTTCCGGCTGACGCCACTTCACGCCCGGTGGCGCTGATCAATTGATTGAGCGAGTCGTAGCGATAGCGGTTGACCGGTTCGACCCGTTGATTGGCAAACCAACTGACGGGTTGGGATGCATCGGTCATGCAGACGATGTTGCCCACCGGGTCATAATCGTAATGCAGGTCTTGCAGGTGCCGTTCACCTTTACATGCGAGCACCCGCCGCAGTCGGCCATCGGCTGGATCGTAGGCGCTGCTGCTGATGACGCCATTGCCCGCCTTCTCCCGTTCGATCTGGCCCAACGCGTTATAGGCCATGTCGCTGACCAACACCTGTTCCGGCTTGCCGGCAACCGTCAGCCAGGTACTCTGCAATTGCCCTTGAACAGCGTAGGCATAGCGCCGAGTATGTTCGGCGGCATCAAACTGTTTAAGCACGCCACCCAACGCATCGTATTGCCAATGGGTGTTGTAGATTTTGTCCGCTCCTTGTTCAAGCAAGGCATCCTGCTGGTGTTCGTCAGCCGGCCAACCCGGAGGATCCAGTTCTGCCAGAAAACGCCGCGACTCCGTGAGCGGTTCCCCTCGCAGGCTGTAGTCGGGCACCTCGCGTGCCCCGGCGGTGTCTGCATGGCGAATCAATCGACCACACTGATTTCGAGCGCTGACCTCTGATTCAGCCGAGCCGTAATAAAACCGCTCCACACACTGCATGGCAGTCTTGGGTGGGGCTTGCTCGATACTCAGTGGCCGGCCCATCGAGTCATAGTCAAAGCGCGTTGTATTCCCCGCTCCATCCCAGCTCTGCCGAACCTGCCCGGTTTCATCCTGCAATGCCAACCGCCAGCCGGCATCTACGCTGATGGTCAACAAGGGTTGTCCCGACAAGCCAGGCACACGAGTCATCGAGGCAATCGGCGTACTGCCTGAGCCCAAACGCGGGTCCCAATTGGCCAGCGATCGACCGGCCGCATCGAAAGTCTCGCGCGTTACTCGCGTCTCAGGCCACGCATCGCTGCTGGCCTTGCGGTAATAGGCAACGGACGCCACGGCCAAGCCACGAGCGTCGACTACCGCCAGCGTGGGGGTATTGCGGTGCACAGCGTACTCGGGTTCCATCGGCAGGCTCTCGATGCACAATCACCGGAGGTTAGACGAACATGCTGAGGGCCGCTTGAAACGGGCTCTTGGGCGAGAGACAGCAGAAACACGAGCTTCGGACATTTCCTGCACGCTGTAGCGGTTTTGGTGAACTTGTGCCGGGTGGGCCAGGCGAATAGCCTTCGCTTGTCGCTGCAAAATCAGCGACAAGGGGGTGGAAGCCCTTCAAAAAATCTAGGTGCACGAGCGCCTATAAATTCAATCAGGCGCTTTTTCTTGATTTGATTTCAGGAACAAGCCAATGAAAAAGATCATCCCCAATCGTCCCAGCCCTGCCAGCTCTATCTTCGCCCTCACCGTCGACGTCGACACCGAAACCCTGCTGATCCACACCTCCGAAACCCTCGCCTCGCTCAATGCCATGGCCACCGATCTGGCCTTTGAACTCGAAGGCTCGCGTCGCAGCGTTGCGTTGGCGATTCAGCAATTGACCGTTCTGGCCGAGCTGATGGTCAACCGGGCACTGGAGCACCTCGATATGCCTGATTTGGCATCCGGCGTTCGTCACTGAGTGTTCAGGTTCGTTTATCCAATGGAGGTACAGCCATGGCTCGCTACATGCCCATCACCGGGATCGACAACAACTTTCACTCGCTGCTCATCGACACCGAAGCACCGCTCGACGTGCTGCACGACACCGCCGCTTACCGCATCAGTGCGGTGACGCAGTTGCTGGAGAATCTTGCCCTGCGTGAAGCCCCCCACAACGATGCCGTCGTTTTGCAGGACTTTGCACGGGTGTTGGCGATTCCGCTGCGCGACGGTTGTGATTTGCTGGATGTCATTGGTCGACGACTGCAAGCGCAGGTGTCGGCGCAGTAATGAAAATAGGCGATCTCAGGGGTTAATGCCGGTCTGTAAAGGAAATGCATTCTGTAAAACGAAGCAAGTCCCCTGTGGGAGCGAGCCTGCTCGCGATAGCGGTGTGACAGTCAACATTGATGCCGAATGTAAAACCGTCATCGCGAGCAGGCTCGCTCCCACATTTGATCGTTGCTGTTTCGAACTTTGCGTTCACTTGATTGACCGTCATCAACCCCTGGGGTCACCCATTTTTCTGTGTTGCAACGCCCCTCACTTCGCCGCACTGACAATAATCTTCCCAACCATCTGCGGGTGCAGTGCGCAGTAGTATTCAAACGTCCCCGGCGTATTGAACTGATAGGAAAACTGGTCGTTGGTGTCGAGCGCCGCTGAATGAAAGACCTTGTGGGTTTCCATCACCGTATGGACCGTTTGATCGTCGTTGACCCAGGTCACGGTGGTGCCCACCGCTACCGTCACGTCCTTGGGCGCAAACATGAATTCCTTGATATCGATTTTGATCCCTTCTGCCCACGCCGGTATCGACACCATCAAGCAACCCAAGACCACTACACGCAGTAAATGCTTCATGTCAGCGCCGTCCTCAAACGAGTGTCGAATCGATCAGTGCCAACGGATGATCGCCCTGCGTCGCTTTTACCTCGGTAATCCCCAGGTAGTTGCGCAGTTGATCGGCTGCCACGGTCATCGGTCCCGGAGCTGGCCCGACACCGGGTGCGGGTTGCGGGTAAGCCGTGCCGCGTGCGGTGTGGAAGGTGATGTTGCCCTCGACTTTCTGGATGACCTGATGGATATGGCCATTGAGGACCGTCACCGAACCGTATTTGCGCAGCATGGCAATGGCCTGATCGCCGTCTTCGGTGCCCCAGCCCCATGGCTGGTAGATCGTCCACAATGGAATGTGGGTAAACACCACAACCGGTGTGCTGGTGCTCACCGCCTTTAAATCATCCTGCAGCCAGGCCAGTTGCTCGGCACCGAGCGTCGCCTCATGGCCGGCCTGGAAGTTGAAGACGTTGACCAGCGCGATGAAGTGCACGCCATGGTCGTTGAAGCTGTACCAGCCATTGCCTTTGGTACCTTTGCCATAGCGCTCGAGGTAGAGCTTTCCGCCGCCCTCATCGAGGGTGTCGTGCTCGCCCGGAATGTAGTGCACGGTTGAAGGCAGGCCTTTGAGCACAGACGCGGCAGTATCGAATTCCTCCGGTTTGGAGAGGTGGGTGATGTCCCCTGTGTGCAGGATCAGCGAAGGCCGTTTCGGCAGCGCGATAACTTTGTCGATGGCGACCTGCAAGGTCTTCAGCGGTTCGGGATTGGCTTCCTTGTTGAAGCCGATGTGCGAGTCGCTGATTTGTACGAAGTGGAAGGTGCTGTCCAGCGCTTTCGGGTCCTTCACCTGGCCATCTTCGCCCAGGGCGAACGCTCGCGGAATCCCACCGCTCAATGCCCAGATGACACCGGCACCCGCCCACGCCGAGCACTTGAGCAGGTGCCTGCGGTCGGGGTCCAGGGGGCCATCTGTACGTTTTTCATGTGATGCCGGACGAATGTTCATGGGAACGCCCTCGTAGCGGTCTACATTGATGAACTGACAGGATGTACAACCGAGCCGGTCGAGGTTTTATTCCCGGGAAAAAAATATTTTTCATTCCGGGAATAAAACGCAGCGAATCCGGGTTATAGGGGGCAAAGGCTGGGGCACTATGAAGCGATTTGAGGAGCTGCTTGCACCGCATATGGATGCCGCTTACAACCTCGCGCGCTGGCTCACCGGCAGTGACAGCGCGGCACATGATGTGGTGCAGGAAAGCGCGTTCAAGGCGTTCAGATTTCTGCATCGCTTTGCCGATGGCAATGCCAAGGCCTGGTTCCTGACGATCGTCCGCAACGAGAGTTACAACTGGCTAAAGGGCTCGGCCAGCCATCGTTGGGTCGCCATCGGCGATGAAATCTCGCAAGACAACGTTGCCCTGAGCCACAGCCAGACACCGGAACTGCTCGCCATGCGGGCCGAAGACGCCGCACGGGTTCAACAGGCACTGCGCGCCCTGCCCCCGGCCTTTCGCGAAATGATCGTCCTCAAGGAGTTGGAGGACATGCCTTACAAGGACATCGCGAAGGTGGTCGACATACCTCTGGGAACCRTCATGTCGAGACTGGCCCGGGCTCGCGCCATGCTCAAGCTGGAACTACTGAAGTTGCAAGGCCATGAATGAGATCAACTGCACGGTCTGCCACGAATTGATTCATGGCTACCTGGACCATGAACTGGATGCAACGACCACTGCGAACGTCGCCGGGCACCTGTCGCACTGCGTCGACTGCCAACGCGTGCACGACGAAATGCAACGGCTGATCACCAGCGTCAAGGCCTATGCGCCGTATTACGCGGCGCCCGATGCGCTGATTCAACAGATCTTCGTCAATCTCCCGTCACCGACCTCTCCCTGGCAAGCGTTGAGAGATGCCATGCGCAAGTGGCTGGCGCCGGCTTTTTCCGCGGCCGCACTGGCCATGGCCCTGGTGCTGTATGTGGCCACGCCTTCGCCTGAGCAACCCTGGCTGGAGGAAGCGGTGTCCAGCCATGTGCGCTCGCTGATGGCCCAGCACTTGAACGATGTCGTGTCCTCCGACCGGCACACGGTCAAGCCCTGGTTTACTGGCAAGCTGGATTTTTCGCCGCCAGTGTTCGACTTCTCGGCACAGGGTTTCCCTTTACTCGGTGGGCGCCTGGATTACCTGCAACACCAGACGACCGCTGCACTGTCTTACGGACGGGCGAAGCACATCATCAACGTGTTCATGGTGCCGACGACAGAAACCGATCAGCCCCGGCAAAACCAGTTCATCCGCGGTTACAACGTGGTCGCGTGGCAACACAATCACATGCGTTTTATCGTGATATCCGATCTGGAGAAAACCGAACTGGAAACCTTCAGCCAGTTGCTGGAACAGGGTGCTTTTTAACGAGAGGTGTGACTTGAAAGTTGTCGGTGTGATGAGGCGCAGCATGAAATGTTGTTTATCGCGCCTGGAGAAAGGTGTTCGCCCAGTGTTATGGCCTGGCAATCCATGCACCGGTAAAGAGCCCTGACACTGAGCGAACGGGGAGATTTTAATGCAACGCAAACGTTCTGTCCGCTCACAAATTCTGAATAAATCTGGACACAATGTTCCCGCTAATTTGTTTGTAACGAAAAAAAACGAACCAATCCGACCACCCTTGTTTCCCTGAGCAAGAGCGCATAGATACCCGGCGGCGCTCTGGATCAGTACCCGGTCATTTCCAGATACCCGTTGCCGGCATGGCTGCCGCTCAATTGCACCGGTCCTTCCCAGTAGGGAATGCGCAAATCCATCCACGCCCTGGGGTTCAGCGCGCTGCTGGTGATGTCCAGGCCTTTACCCGGGACCTTGATTGACCAGCGTGTCGGCAAACGCCGCCCGGCCACCTCGGAAGACGCCAACGGCGTGAGGCTGATCTCGTCTCGCGAGAGTTGCACAACGCTGCCGTCCGGGTTGATCCAGCTGCCGGTCAGGTACACCCCTCCGTCCTTCTGTCGAATCCGATACAGCATCACTTGCGCGCCACTGTCCAGGTGCAGGGAAAACCAGTCCCAACCGGTCTGGTTCGCCGTCAGCGRCTGGCTGCTCCACTCACGGTCGAGCCACGCCGGCCCACTGACCTGATAGGTTTTGCCATCAATTTCCAGGCTGCCGCTGGCCTGGAAGAACGGCTGGCTGTAGTAGTACGACGCCTGGCCCTGCTCGGATTTTTGACTGAAGCCCTGCTCGCCTTGCAGTACCAATGGCCTATTTGAGGTGAGGCGCAGCCGATAGTTGAAGCCCTTGCCGCTGGCCTGCATGTGCATTTCGGTCAACGGGTTCGCGGTGTCGGTTTGAGTGTTCAGGCGCCAGTCATCGATCCACGCCGCAAACGGTACGTTCTGAACCCCGGCCTGGCCGACGCCACCGCGGGCATAACGCTCGGCGGCGTGGTGAACGGTCGCCGAGGTCACTGCCGCATGACCGAGCCAGATGATCTGGCTGGCCCAGCCGGGTTGCTCGGGCCCGGCCTTCAGCGCATTGCGAAACAACGTCCACTGCACGCCAAATTCCCGGCCCTGCGGGTCCTTGAGGTTGGCGGTGATGTACCACCACTCGACGCGGTAACCATCATGGGCACCGTGATCGACCGGAAAGCTGAATACCCGGCCCGGCGTCACTTGCTGGAACGCCGCCGCTTCACTGCCCAGCCCGGCGAAACTTTCGTCGTGCGTCGATGAGTCATCGCACCCCGTCAATGCCAGCAACAACACGCCAACGGCCCAGTTAATCCTCATGGGCAAAGCTCCTCAGCAGGTCCGCCGGTTGCGTGCGATAGAGCTTGAACAATGGCCAGGCCGAGGCCAGTAACGTCGCCAACATCGCCAGCCCCATCAATTCCACGAGTTGCAACGGGAACACCCGCAACGGCAGGCGCCAGCCAAACGCCTGAACGTTGATCACCGTGTCCAGGCACCAGGCCAGCGCCAGCCCCAAGGGCAATGCCACCACCAATGTCAGCAGGGCCAACAACCAGGTCTGCCCGAGGTTGAGCAGCATCAATTGTCGGCGCGTCACGCCCAGCGCCCACAACGGCGCCAGTTGCCCGAGACGGCTCTGACTCTGGGTCAGCAAACTGATGAACAGCGCCACACCGGCCACGCCGAGGGTCAGGCTGTTGAGTGCCGCCGTCGCCGCGAAGGTCCGTTCGAACACTTGCGTCGACCAGCCCTTGAGCCGGGCCTGATCGACGATGCGGCTGTCATCCAGGGCAAAGCGCGCCTGTAGCGCCGTCAGCAACGCCGGGATTTGCGCCGGATCGATACGCAAGTTGAAGCGACTCGGCGTCAGTTGCGGCCAGTAACGCAGCAGGTGTTCCGCGTTGACCAGCAAGTGCCCCTTGGGGTTGCCGTAGTCGGCATAGATCCCGATCAATTGCGGTGACCACGCGCCTTGTGGCGTGGGAATGCTCAGGTGGTCACCGAGCCGCAGCTTGAGTCGGCGGGCCAGTTGTTCGCTGAGCATCACCGTGTCGTGCGCCACCAACTGATCCCAGGGACGCTCGCCCAGCGCTTCAAGCAACGGCCAATGCTCGCGATAGGTCGGATGGTCGATAACCCCGTAAAGGTCCGCCGGCCAGCCCTGCAACGACACCGCAACCTGCCAGCTCGGCAACACCGCGTTGAGTTTTTGTCCCGGCAGCCACTGCTGCAGTTCGGTGGCCTGCGCCGGGTTCTGCGGGGTGACGTAAAGCTCGGCAGTCAGCCGTTGCTCCAGCCAATCACTGAAGGTCTGACGAAAACCAGCGGTCATGCTGCCGGCACCGATGTTGGCCGCCAGCGCCAACAGCAGCGCCATCAAGGCCAGGCTCAGGGCAGGCAGTTGCTGACGGCAATCGGCGAGAAACCATTGCCCCAGCACTGACCGGCTACGCCCCACGAGCCGATTCAACACAGCGTCGAGCAGCACCGGCAAACTCAATGCGGCACCGATCAACAACGCAGCCATCAACACAAAACCGCTGGCCAGGCTGTCACCCCACGTCAACGCGATCAGGCCGATTACCGCAGCGACTGCCGCCACCCAGGCCTGACGCCGCAACCAGCGCGCGTGAGCCTGATGCCAGGCTTGCGGATTGGCCAACGCCAGCAGCGGCAATTGCGCCGCCCGCAGCAAACTGTTCGCCCCGGCCAGCAGTGCGCCGAGCAGGCTCAAACCGAGCCCGCTGAACCACCACAGCGGGCTGAGGCTCAACTGCCCCGCCACTTCGGCGCCATACAAACCACGCAAGCTGGCGGCAACATCCGGCAACAGCAGGCTGGCCAACAGGTAACCGCTGACCACCCCGGCCAACCCGCCGAGCAGTGCCAGCCCACCCAATTCAAGGCTCAGGCAGAAGATCAGCCTTCGCACGCTGACGCCACAGGCGCGCAGGGTTCTGAACAACCCGCGACGTTGCTCCAGCGCCAGACCGATAGCCGCGTGGACAATGAACAAGCCGACCACGAACGACAGAAACCCCAGCGCGTCGAGGTTCAGGTGAAAGCTTTCGGTGAGCCGCGCCAGATTGTTTTCCTCGCCGCTGCGCTTGAGTTGCAACTGCCCCGTCAATTCGCTGGGTAGCTGAGGCTCGGTGGCGGCGAAATCCCTGGGTAACAACAGGCGCGACACCTGTGCCGGCAAACCCAGCACCTGCTGGGCAACTCCGATGTCCACCAGCAGCACGCCGGGGGCCATGTCGACCTGGCTGTGCAACGGCGGCAAGGTCTGCCCGTTCAGGCTTTGTGGTTGAGCGCCCTCACGCAAACCGAGCGCCTGCAAGGTTGACGGGGCAATCCAGGTACGGCCTGGCGGGCCGACAAAATCGACCATCTGCGCCATGTCGAGGTGTTGTCCGGCCAGCGCCGAACCGCTGGGCAACGACAACGGTTCGATGCCCATCAACTGCAAGCGCAGGTCTTCATGCCCCTTGAGTTGAAGTCGCGCCTGCAACACCGGTGACACCGGCCAACCCGCCCGGCGCAGGTCGACGAACAACGCCTGAGAGAAGGTCGCACCATTCGGCGCACTGAGGCTGGCCTGGGGTTCACCGCCAATCAGTTGACTGGCGCGGGCGTAACTTTCTCGCGCCTGACTGTTCAGCGCCTGCACCCCGGTCAACAGGCCGGTGGCCAGCCAGAGCCCGGTCAGCACACTGAAAAACTGCACCGGGTGCTGACGCCAATGGCTGAGCAGCGCGCGCAAGGTTTCACGCAGAATGTCCATATCAGCGTTGGCCTGCGTCGACCAGGCGCCCACCGTGCAACAGCACTTTTTCTGCCAGCCGTGCGGCAACCCGTGGGCTGTGGGTGACCATCAACAAACTGCTGGGGCTGTCATCAAGCAGCTCCAGCAGCAAGTCGAGCACCTCGTCGCTGGTGTGTTCATCGAGACTGCCGGTCGGCTCATCGGCCAACAGCAGACGCGGACGCGACGCCAGCGCCCGACCGAGAGCAACCCGTTGCTGCTGACCGCCGGATAACTGCTCCGGATAACGTTGGAGCAAATCCCCCAACCCCAGCCGCGCAACCAGGTGCGTCTGCCAACGCAGGTCATGACGCCCGGCCAGGCGTGCCTGGAATGCCAGATTGTCCTCGACCCGCAGGCTGCCAATCAGGTTGTACTGCTGGAACACCAGGCCGATTTCAGTGCGCCGCCAATTTGCCAGTTGCCCTTCGTTCATCTGCTCGAGGCGCTGATCGCCCATGCGGATACTGCCGCGATCAACCTTGTCGAGCCCGGCAATCAAGTGCAGCAAGGTGCTCTTGCCACTGCCCGACTCGCCCATCAGCGCCAGGCTGCTGCCTTGCGCCAGGTGCAAGTCGACACCTTGCAACACCGCCAACGGACCTTGCGGGGTGGCGTAGCTCTTGAACACGCCGTGCACTTCAAGCATGGGAACGCTCGTTCAACAGAAGGTGAGATCAAGGATAGCGGACAGGATTGAACGCCCAAGTCTCCCCTTCGCGCAGCCGATGGCGCCTGGTCGGGTGTCACGCTGGTCTGGATGTAGACCGTGCGCGTACCGCCATAACGCAAGATCACGTTGGTGTCGGCGCTGCAATTGGCGGCGGACACAGCGCTGACCGGCTCACGCGGACCGACGGTGTTAACCCGATGCCCATGGCGTTCAGGCGTTCCAGGTAGTAGCCAGCGCTCTTCAGCAGGTACAAACCAGCAGCAATTCCTTCAGGTATCTCGTCATGAGACTTCTCTCGCTCCCGATCAATATGGCGAGTGAGTGACTGGTCATTTTTTGACACTAGCAGCACGCACTTAAAGCGCAAGAAATGCCATCTAACGTGCAAAAAGCGTCAAAAAACAGATGACTCAAAAATGACACACCTACATCTTGTAACCCTTGTAACTCAAGCCTTACGACCGTTTATCGCTTTCTTTACAGCGTCTGTAATGCCTCAACCACAGGCAGAGCCGCTATCTGACGGCACTTGATGGCAGATAGCCTGACGCCTGACCATTTTTCAACATGAGGATCATGTCAGTTTGCTGACATGGTTTGTCCACGCTGGGCTATACCGTGGCAAGACGGATATGGAGAGCCTGCGAAGCGCCTGCTGCTGCAGATAAGCGCTTACAAGATTTTACGAGATTGGCTGTGCCACGGCTGGCGGCTCATATTCCGCATTGACCTCCAAGGGGGGGTGAATTCGATGAAGAGGTATTTGAGCAATGTTGGCAAAGACGCCTGGGTCGCGCTCCTTGCAGTCTGTTCTGTTGGCTTGGCGGCCTGCTCCTCGCCGGCTGACAAGGCCAGCAAGTATTACGAGAAGGGTCTGGCACTGATGGTTCAGGGCAACTTGCTCAAGGCTCTGGCACCAGGAGAGCTGCCAATGTGGTGCGAATCATCGAAGCTGCGGTGCGCCGCTGATGGATCATTCAACGCTGACAAGTTAATTAATAATTATATCTTCACTGCCTTTTATTACTTAATAGATAAGCGTTTTGGATTCTCAATTTAATGAGGTCTAATGATGATATTCGAACCCAGCAGTAGCCGCTCCATACTCCAGCGACGAAGCAGTACCAGTAACGCTATTCAGGCCGGTCTCGATTTTGTTGCTGTGATCGGTATCGCATGGTATTTGATCGATTATCATATCGGCGTTATAACGCAGGCTTATGTCATTATGCTCCTGTTGCTGCTTGGGGCGTTGGCCGTCGTGTACGACCATTATGCTATTTACCGAAGCAATGTTGGATTTACCGTCAAAGCCTTTAAGCTTTTAAAGGCGTGGCTTGCCGCTTTTGGTTTTCTCGTTGTCATGGCCTTTCTGACCAAACAAAGTGAACAGTATTCGCGCTTATTGGTTGCGCAGTTATTTATTATTGGATATTTCGCTCAGTTGCTTTTGCACCTGGCGACACTCGAAGTGCAGAAAAAACTCTTGACCCACCCGGATCACTTGGAAGCCGCCCTTATTATTGGCTCGGGGGAGCTCGCCAGTTTCCTTCACCAGAAAATAAGCAATAATCCCTGGCTGGGTGAACGGGTGGTCGGTTGTGTGTTGATTGGGTCGCGCGATGTTCGAGGGAAGGAGGGTTCAGAAAGCACGCAACGTTTGTCGATACTGGGCAATATCTCTGACCTTGATAAGTTAATCGTGCGACATTCCATTCGCACCGTATATTTCGTTACACCGCTGGATGGCTCGGTAGTCATAAAGGACGTTTACTTAAAGCTACTTGATAAGCACATTGCTATTAATTGGGTGCCTGACATTTTTTCACTGCGCTTGATCAATCACAGCGTTCGTGAAATTGCCGGTATTCCCGTGCTGACTTTGTCTGAAACTCCGCTGATGGGGATGCGTCTGTTTCTGAAGAATTTTGAGGACAAAGTCTTGGCTTTTCTCATCTTGCTTCTGGCGGCTCCATTGCTGGTGGCTATAGCGATTGCCATCAAGGTCGATAGCCCTGGACCGGTGTTCTTTCGACAGGAGCGCATGGGGTGGAGTGGAGTTTTTCGTATCTGGAAGTTCAGAAGCATGGTCGTCCATCAGCCCAAAGACGGCATCGTCAAGCAGGCAGAAAAGAATGATCCGCGCATGACCAGGGTTGGAGCCTTTATTCGGCGAACTAGCCTGGATGAGCTACCACAGTTGTTCAACGTCTTGATGGGGGAAATGTCCCTGGTGGGGCCTCGCCCGCATGCCATTCAGCATGATGCGCAGTACTCGCCTGGCATCGCAGACTACTTCGCGCGTCACAATATCAAGCCAGGCATCACAGGCCTGGCTCAGGTGCGTGGCTTTCGCGGTGAGACGAGAGATATAGAGCAGATGATTCAGCGTGTTGAGTCTGACATTGAGTACATCAACAACTGGTCGCTCTGGCTCGATTTCGTCATTCTTCTGCGAACGCTGTTTGCCTTCACCGGCAAGCGAGCCTATTAGCCAGTCTTGTAAGCGACTGATAAACCACACAGAGTGCCGGAAATGAAAGCGTATTTAGCGGTGCCGATCCGAAAACTCATATCTCCCTCAATACGATTTGAGCTAAGAAAAACTGCAGCCTGGCTTCGAGACATACTTGGGCGAGCCTGTTTCTGGCGCTGGGAAATTGTCAGATTCAAGCTGCGCCAAGACAGTCCTTACGACATCCTCTATGTGGGAAGAAGAGCACAGCGGGAGATGGCCAAGGTTCTCATGGGGGTGGAGTCTCCTGTGGTCGACAGCAAATCGGAATCGGATCAATCGAACCGTACGGTTCTGGTCAGTGAAATGCCCACCTTCGGCGCGTTGTATGTGCCTCACTTTCTGAGTGCTATCGTGCCGCTGGGTCGCTCCATTGACGATATCACGGCGGGATACGATAGTAAGTTACGTCGAAACATACGCAAGAACCAGTCGCGCTACCGAATGAAGCAGGCGCTGACGGACGACGAAATTGAAAGAGCCGACCGGGAAATGCTTCAACCCTATGCTATTGCAAGGCATGGCACTGCCGCCTCGCAAATCGCCACACATGAAGTTTTAAGGATAGCAAAGACTTTCGGGCGGCTCGATCTAATATTGCTGGAAGACGAAATTGTTGCATGCCAACTTGCATGCGTCATTACCCGGGCCGGAAAGCGCTACTGGAGCATGATACGGGCTGGCTATCCTGAGGCGGTTTTTTCAGATGCCAAAAGGCTGAATGAAGTCAACTCGATCACTACATTTATGGAGCTTGAGTGGGCAATAAACAATGGCTTTGACTATTATGACATCGGTACTTGCCTGGCCCGTCCAGACGACGGACTTCTCGAATGGAAAAGAAGACGTGGCGGTGATATTGATACACTGGGCAACCACGCTTATATGTTTGTCCGACTACCCAAGGTGGGTGCAGCCCAACTCCTTTGGCATACACCGTTATTTGCTGTCGAGGAAAAAAAACTGACACTTCATCTTGGCTTGCCGGACGGACAAAACGATGAGGAAGTGGCGACTCGTTATATTAATATGGGGTTTGGCGGGCTATACAAAATTTATCTCTATTGTACCAAGAGCCCAAGCGAATTTCTTCTCGACAGGTTACGTAGTCGTTATGCCCATTTGAAGTCCCCGCCCATTGTGGAGCGGATTATATCTACCTGAGTAGCTTTCTGATGTTAAAAATGCAGTTTAGGCGCTTGCGCCATTTACTGTTTTTTGTAGAGGCGGATGAGAGTGAATATGATATGTCGGAATTACGCGTGTTAACGAGCAGCCACCGGACAACATGGAACCTTGCTGCATATCGGCATATTGTAAGAGCGCGGATTATGCGAAAGCCGGCGGAGCCCCCGCAAAGTGCAGCGGTGAAAACCTGGACTATCGCGCCTGGCGAAACATCAATTTCTCCACCGGCTTTTTTCCTGCCCAATCAACTCGAACGTGTGACAGGATGGGAGGAAGAACGCTTTTTTCCTTACGAACACCCCCGTCGTACAATGGAAGGAATCGGCAGCGTTGATCATGGTCCAACACGGGGCCACCTGCTTAAAGATGTCTGGCTGATAGATGGAACACTCTACAAGGGCAACGCAAAATCCTGCTTATCTCCTAGGTCTGGTTGGCTTCCAAAAATCTCTGTGGAAACCGAGATGGAGCGCGGGGCGATTTACTGTACAGCAGGTGGAAACCAATGGTTTGGCTCCTGGCTGATGGAAGACTGTGTCACTTACCCATTAGCATGCGACGAAGGAGTTCCGGTGACGACTGCGCCATCCACCGGGTCTCCTCTATTTCCCCAGGCTCCCGAATATGAGGACTGGCTTGGCATAACACCGGTTCGTTTGCGCAATGCGTTTTTTCATGAGCTCGTGATATTCGATGATCTAAGTCAAAATCGAAACAGGCATTTACGCTTTCGCGCAATGGGTGAAAAACTACTGTCACACGTAAGGTACAGCTCTCACCCCGGAGTATTCATTCTGCGAGGCGGCAACGGTGAATTGCGACTGTTACACAATGAAATGGAACTCGCTGAACGTCTGCATAACCGCAGAGGTTTTCGCATTATCGACCCTTCGAAAACTGATGTTCCAACCATCGTAGCGACCTGCGCTGGAGCAAAAACCGTGGTGGGGGTCGAGGGGAGTCATCTCGTACATGGTGTCAATGTACTTCAGCCTGGTGGCTCACTGCTGGCGCTGCAGCCCCCGAATCGTTTCATCTGTTATTACAAGTACCTAACGGATCGCGATCACCAGAATTTTGGCTTTGTGGTGGGAACGCCAGAGGGCGATGGCTTTACCATCGACCCCGATGAGGTTGAGCGCACTCTGGACCTATTCCCTTCATGAAGACTTGATCTGAACCACGCTCCCCGTCTCAAGGTCGAGCCCCCATTCCGAGTGATCAAACGCCAATTTGGGTATCAGCAACGCGCCTTGGGTCAAATAGAGTCCGCTTGATTGACGACTGACGTGTTTGTTGTGACGTTATCTTGACGAAATTACACTGACTTTCTATTTATATTTATCGTGGCGACGTACGATTGACGTAGCAGCCATGTGCCTACTATGCTCAATTTTAGTAGATAAAGATTCCTTCGTCCGACAAAAGAATACTCCTCTGCTCAGGGAGGCGATGTTATGCACCCGACACTTTTTATTAATTCCGTTTTGTTATTAATGCTCCTGAATGCTGCGACTGTTTCTAGTGCTCAGGCGGCCAGTTTGGTCTATAAATCTAGTTGCATGAGCAACTCTGGCGAGGACTTAGGGCCTCAATCAGGCATGCTGATCGAAGAGCACGCGGGTGGCGCGCGGTTTATTTTCAGAAACAGCATTGACGTACCTTTGTCTCTTCCAGGTGGCAACGCCATTGGCTTTCACACCGACCTCTCCGGTGATTCTGACACGCAGAGCATTGCTACTCAGGGCGTGCTTAACAATGGGGTCAACACTCTCGGCGAGTGGTTCAGTTTCCTTGGGCCGTGCGCCAATGCTTCTTCGTTCAACAGTTTAATTGCGGCGCTTGCCAATGGTCAGTTCAGGGTTGGTCGGCATGTCCAGGGTATAGGTCTGGCTGGGACAGCCAATTCTTATATCAATCAACGGAGTGCGGTACCGCTTCCTGCGGCAGCATGGTTATTTTCTTCCGCGTTGTTAGGATTTATCGTGTTTGCCAATCGACGGAAGGTGTAGGTAGTGCTTTCGTACAATGCCTCTCCATGGTCGGATCGCTGTAACCGAATCAGTTCTGCAACAGATGCACGCGCAACATCGCCATCAACGCAGAGGCCGGACGAACCGCCCTCACCCTTCGGGCAATGTATTTCAGGGTTTCCTTAATGTAGACGCCTCTCTGCAGATCAGCGTGCGCAACAAGAACACTGGGTTACCAACCACATAGCGCCTGAATAACCGCCTTGGCTCACACATCAGCCTGAACACCCACTCACAACCGAGACGACGCACCCATCGCGGAGCCCGAACAACCTTGCCACCGAGAAAATCCAGGATCGCCCCGCCGCACACTATCAGGCATGGCACGCCGCTGGCAGCCAGCCTGGCAGCAACGGCTTCTTGCTTGGGCATGCCCATGCCCAGCACAACCAATTCTGGCTGCAGTTGCCGGGCAAGGTCGATGTAGGCATCCACCTCAGCAAAACCATGGTGAGCAGAAACTACATTGACCGCAAATACCGCTTCGCTACGCTGTACCGCATTCGCTAGAAAGGGCTCTGCAGTGCCCCAAAAAGCCACCCGCCGGCCCTTGAACGCGGCCAGTAATTTGGGGATAAAATCCGTGCCATTCATATTTAGCCCCGGCACCAAGCCGAGTCGGCGAAACAGGATAGCCATGCCGGAGCCATCCCGTAGTAACACGTCAGCAGCGGACAGCGCGTTATAGTAATCGGTGTTGCCCGCCACCAGGTTCATGGCAAAGGCATTGACGAATCCAAGTACTGTCGCCGCCTCAGGCTTGGATAAAGCATCAATCAATCCTTGCTCATCATCGAGATCACTGACCACCCTGAGTTTCTGGATAATCGTTTGCCAGTTGTGCTGCCAGGCAAAAGCGCACATTAATTGTCATCTCGCTTCGAACGCACCCACTCAACYTGGCGCTTAAGCAAAAAGCCTAGATACAGGGGTATTTTTTTCACCACGTAGAACGGCGCATACAACAAGGCTGAAAAAGATATGATCTCGCGACCAAATTGACTCCATGCCAGCAAGACAGTCACATTCAATAGTGCCACCCCGGCAGAAGCGATTAATGCTGGAGCCAAAGCTCCACACAGCATAAACACCAACCATGAAAGACTAAAAACAGCCCCCAACACTAACGTCAATAAGGCCAATGGAGGGACCAATAAATCCAGCGTCATCGCCAGGAGGTTCCAGTTACGCCGGCTGATCGACTCTACAAACAACTTTGGCGCATCACCAAGGATTACCCCGAGATGACCATGCTCCCAGCGCGTACGCTGGATACTTAAGCCTTCATCACTGCGCGGAAAATAACTGGTCACCAGGGCATCGGGGCAAAACAGAGGCGGCTTGCCGCTGCGGCAGAAATCGAAGCCCATCTTCAAATCTTCGACGATGTGGCTACTGGCTAAATCAATCAACGCCAGATCCCGCCAGACGAAAGCCATTCCCGCACCCATTAACTGACAGGGCAAGCCAAGCCAAGCCCAACCTTGCGGCCGCACCAGATTCTTCACACGCCAGGCAAACTCGACAAACCGCACTTTTAGCCCGGAACCTGCTGGAGCACGCATTAAATAAAGTGCCTGCGTTGGCCGCCCTGAGTCGATGCAACACATTGCCAAACGCTCAATAGAGCCCTCACCCACCTGGCAATCGGCATCGACAACGATCATGACGTCCGGCGCATCGCTCGCCAAATGACGCACCCCAAAGTCCAGCGCATACCCCTTGCCACACTGCTGATCATTGCTGCGCTCCACCACCTCGGCTCCCGCCGTGCGGGCCAACGCGGCCGTGTCGTCAGAACAGTTGTCCGCCACCACCAATAAGCGATCGCCCTCTAGCAACTGCGGTCGAATGGTATTTAACGTCGCGACGATCATCGAGGATTCGTTGTATGCCGGTACCAACACCGCCACCCGCAGCCGCGATCTTTGCGCCGACGAGCGCAACCGCACAGGCAGGCAGGCCAACAGCACCTGCAAAAACAGCACCAACACCGGCAGGACCATGAGCACCAGCAGTGTGCTGAACAGCCAATCAAGTAAGGTGATCATGCTTGCGCCCTAAACAAATTAGCCAACTTGGCCGCTTCGGTATCGATATCGTGTCGCTCCAGCACTCTCTGATAAGCCGCCTCGCCCATCCGCTGCAACACCTCGACGGGTTGCGCCAGGCAGTCCGCCAGCACCGCCACCAACTCATCCACAGCTCCAGCGGGAAACAACCAACCGTTCTCACCTTGGCGCACTAACTCGGGAATGCCCGCCACATAGGTCGTCAGTACTGGCCGGCGCAAGGCCATGGCCTCCATGATTACCACCGGCAAGCCCTCGGCGAAGCTCGGCAACACCAAGGCCCGCGCCGCAAGAATTTCCGCCCGCACCTGCTCACTGCTAATCCAGCCAGTGATTCGCACCTGCGCTTGCAAGCCATGCAGTGCAATAAGGGCTTCGATTTGCGCACGTATTTCCCCATCGCCGGCCAGTACTATCTCGAACACTACGTCTTGCGCTGCCAGGATACGGGCGGCCTCAAGCAACAACAGTTGGCCCTTCTGCTCACACAAGCGACCCACGCAGACCAACCGCGGTACGGACGGCACGGCGACTGCAGGTACATCGTGAAACGCTCGCTCCAGACCACAATGCACCACCTTTACCCTTGCCCAGTGCGCATGAGCTACCCAGCGAAACAGCTGGCTGCGCCCATAAGAGCTGATAGCCGCGACAAAAGCCGCACGCCGGACTTTCTCGCCCAAATGAATAAACTGCGGTTTGTCGAACTCTTCCGGGCCGTGCACCGTAAAACTGTACGCTGGCCCGCCGAGAGCATTGGCCAGCATCACCACCTCGGTTGAGTTAGTGCCGAAATGCGCATGCACATGCTCGGCGCCGAACGCCTGCAACCACAACAGCAGGCGGCATGCCTCGGACAAATAGACCAAATGGTACGGCCAGGGCCGATCGGCATGCCGGCCCATACGTAGCGCCAGCCACAACGCCGAAAAAAAGCGTCGCGGCTGGGCGCGCAGTACCTGCAGCACAGGCACTAACAGCTCTTTGACTCCGCCCTGCAGCACATAGGAAGTTTTACTGCGCTCGGACACGTCCTCGGCATCCACCAACTCGGCATCCCAACCACGCAGAGCAATGCGCTGCACCACAAAGCCCTGGCGCTCTAACGCCAAAATCTCGCGACGAATGAAGCTATGGCTGACCTTGGGGTATTGATTAATCAAATAAGCGATACGCATAGGAACCAGCTTAGATGTCGTTGCAGTGAACTATTACTACAGGTACTTTTACAGTAGTACAATTATCAAGGACGTCAACAAGCACCACGGCGTTTATTCCGTTCCCTGCATTTTCCCGGAGCAATACCCCACTTGGAATTTTCGCTCCGGCACCTTATATACACGTCGAAACCAATAGTTGAAACAGTGCCGCCCGCCAACTGACCAAGAGTGACTACTGCCGTTTCTTGCCGCCAGGCCCGACAGTCAAATATCGACCTGATGAGCGCTTGTGCTAGTTGCACAGCCGCCTATTAACACACTATCTATCCTTGTAAAAATATCATCTAGAAGCTCATAACGCCTGCGGTACATGGCACGTTTTTTTGAAGGAATACAATCAAGCGGTTTTTTGGACAACACCATGGGAATTTCAAAAAAGTCTTCGCGCTCGGACGGAATCGCTCCGTGTTCCAACCATATGACATCATAATCAGCTGCCAGGTCTTGAGCTTTTTCAACCCCAAAATACGGATGACGATGATGACGATATCCATCCCCTATCGCATAAATCTTATCAACACCAACACTGCTTGCAATATGCTTAATGGCTTCGATCAGAAGACTTCTTGGGCGAAGGCCTTCAAAATCTTTTGTCAATGTTCTATAAATCTCCAAAGACCTATCACTCTCTACGCCTTTGTGGATCCCTTGAACGGCACCGATAAAAATACATAACTCAACTTCCGTGCGACACAAGGTGAATGCTATTGATGCAATACGCAAATCACCCTGAAACAAATTCAGCACCAACTCCCCTTCGCGCATAAACCATACCGGGCGGTCTAGAACCAGGGAACAACCCACAGAGCACTCCGACAAGTCACTCAACATCAAGCTGTCATTTCGCCCCAGAAGTAATAGCTGCGGACAGCGTTTTGTGACAACTTCGTAATGCGAGGCCAACACACCAAGTCTGTCCTGAGATCTCCAGCAATTACTGATGTACGGCCAATGAACAACCCCCACACAATCACCGCCCAACTTCTCAACACCGGCCTTGCCCAAGGCATTCGACATGCGCCACAAAAACAACTTTAGCTCGGACCAGTTTTTTCCAACTAAAATCAGTAATACAAGCTTATTTTTCAATGCCCTGAAGGAATACCCTGCATGTAAAGAAAACACGCTTTTTAGTATCAGCCAATCATTCATAGCCGTCTCACTTGTATTCGATCAACGCCGTCTTGCCGGCACCCAATCTGTGCAACAGAAACTTGACTTGCCCGAGCATCTCGGGAAATTTGCCCAGCACCAGAAAGAAGGCCTGCAACCAGTTTTCGCGCGCTGATCTATCGCCCTGGCGAGCCAAGCGCACCACCTGCAGTGGATAGACCAGCAGCACAAGCAGCCCAAACCATCCCAGCATCAAACTCGCGATCATAGTCGCCAGCGGGACACCCAAGCCCCAGAGCCAGGCCCGGCGCGACTCACGCTGCCAATGTTGCTCCGGTGCGGCCCCATGCAAAAATGCGCCCTCGGCAAAGGCATAGCCACCGCGCAGGGTACGCCGCCACCATTGGCCGAAACGGGTCATGGCCGCATCGTGCAAGGTCATTTCGTCAGCCAGGCGCCAGACCTTCCATCCATTCGCACGCAGGCGCACACACAACTCAGGCTCTTCCCCGGCAATAAGATCCGCTCGAAAACCAGACACTGCGGCGAACGCGTCAGCCCGTATCAGCGCATCGCCACCGCACGCCTTGGCCTCACCTATCGGGGTATCCCATTCAAGATCACACAATAGGTTGTAAATCGAACGCTGTGGAAAACGTTCACGGCGCCGTCCACAGACCACCGCTACCTCAGGCTGTGCATCAAGAAAGGCCTGCGCCCGGGGCAGCCAGCCACCGACAACCTCGCAATCACCATCGACAAACTGCACATAACGCATCGCCGGCAATAGACGTTGCACGCAGGCAAATCCTTCATTGCGCGCGCGCGCAGCCGTAAAGGGAATCGACATATCCAACTCAACCACCTCGACCCCAAGCCGTCGTGCCATCTGGACTGAACCATCCGTTGATCCAGAGTCGACATAAATAACCTTCTGCGCCGCACCGCCCAGCGAAGCCAGGCAACGCTCAAGCCGCAGGCCTTCATTGCGACCGATAACAACGACACCAATACCAGTAGCCATTGAGTTCACTCAGCAATGTAAAACTGCTCGATATCGTCCACCGGAGGGCTCATAAGCATTCCCTTGCTTCTGCGCGCTGCCTTTTCCTGATAGTCGCAGGCACGCCCACTGCCACCGAGTCGTCCGGTACATCTGTCAGCACCACGGCATTGGCACCAATCACGACGTTGTTACCAATGCGGATATTGCCCAGCACCTTGGCCCCGGCACCGATATCAACGTTGTTACCCATCACCGGAGCAATCGGCTCATCCACATTCTTGAGCCCCACGACCACGCCATTGCGGATGCGGCAATCATCGCCGAACCGAGCATAACCACTGATCACGATTCCGCCGAAATGATCGATGACGAAGTTGCGCCCGATCACCACCTCACACGGCAGCTCGACACCCGTCACGATCTGCACCAATTTGAAGAGCACTTTGTATATAAAGGAGAACAACTTTCGCAAGAATGCTGGGCGCACTCCGTAGCGCCAGCGCCCAAAGCGATAAACCAGCATCACCCAGAACCCCTGAGCAGCCCAATCACCAGCGTATGCACGCAAGTCCGCACGTATATTTTCGAACATAAGTTGACCTACCGTGTTGGTCGGCTAGCAAATTGGGTATCGCGCAGCAACGCCCACGTATCACGAGCATGCTGCCAACACGCCCCTATGGCAGCCCGGCCGCGGCCTTTCAATAGAGCCTTGAGCGCCAGAATCAGATCCCCCAGGCTCACCAGCAACATATGTGAGGCCAAACCCGGTAGACCGTGGTGTTTGCGAAAGTACAAAAGCTCGCTTTCGATTTGTAACCTGGGTATCTGTCGACTGACCACATTGAGTTTGACCACCGATTTGGCACTTTCACCGCCGATATGCACCACCGTGGTATGCGGGTAATAAACCACCTTCCAACCGGCCTGTTTAACGCGTTTGCAGTGATCGATCTCTTCGTAGTAAAGAAAGTAGCGCGGGTCGAACAAGCCAACCTGATCGATGACTTCACGGCGGATCAAGTAATAACAGCCGGGCACCCAGTCGCACTCACGGACCGAGGCATGATCCCAGCCCATGTCGTCGACCCTCTTCACCACAGGGAAAAAGCGTTGAAGCCCTGTACGCGAGAGGAAGACATTCAACGGCGTCGGAAAATAGCGACAGGAGGGCTGCAAATCACCCTCTCGCCCAACCAACCGAACGCCGAGGACTCCGCAATCAGGATGAGCCTCCATGTAATCGAGGGTCTTGCTCAGGGTATCAGCAGCAACGAAGGCATCGGTATTGAGGAGCAACGCGTACTTGCCCTGCAGGGGCTCAACCAATTGATTGTTGGCACGACCAAAGCCAACATTATTTTCATTGGCCAGCAGCAATGCCTCTGGGCAAATAGTTGCCAGGCACTCCAGTGAATTATCGGCAGAGGCATTATCCACCACTAAATAGCGCGTTCGATCCGCACTGTTTGACTCGCGCAACGCATTGAACATGGGCTGCAGCAGCGTCGCTGTATTGTAGTTAACCACTAACACATCAAGAGGGGCACTACTCATTAGACTGCCTCCCCAAAAAAGTGCTGAACTCTCATCGTCGGATTACAAAACTTTTTATACATCGACATCATTCAAGCTCCGCTTAAAACAACTGCGACTCAGGTGAATACCTCATACACGCATTAACAAGCGCAGCTTCAAATAATGTTGCAGAGTTCTCCCAAGAACTTGAAGCCACCGTTTGACATGCCATTTCTGAAACCGCACGCCACCCCTGCTCGTCTAAAGTCAATAACCATTCAACACCACGAGTCAAGGCAACAGTATCATCAATATCGGCCAGTACGCCGTTTTCGAAACAAGCTATTGCCTCTAACGGCCAGCCCGTACGCGTTGAAACTACCGGAGTCCTACACGCCATCGCTTCCATCGCCGTCAGATTAAAGCCTTCTTCACTCCGGCTTGCTGCGAGCCAGACATCACATTGTGCATATAAATCACGAATACGATGTTGATCGGGAGAACGATAAAACTCAAGACTCTCTGGAAGCTTAAAAAGACCACTAGGAGGAGCACTTCCAAAGGCTATAACTCGGAGTTTTGAAAATTTTTTCTCGAGCAAAGAAACTACCTGAAGCGCAACATCAACCCCCTTAAACGGCGCTTCATGATACAAAAACCCGATTGTTGGGCAACGTTGTTTTCCCCTCGGCGCGGAAAAAAATTGCTGATGGTCGACACTATTCCCAACCAGGCTAACATCAGAGTCGCCATACTTCATGCTCATGACATCAGCCAACCACTTCGAAATGGTTATCTTATGCAAAGGCATCTTATATGTCGCCACAACCCTATCCACCGGGCAATAAGGAAACACCTCATGCGCCTGCACAAAATACACTTTTACACCCTTGGCCTGACCTAGAGAGTTCACCCACTCAGCCGTTTCCCACCACGTTGCAATTACAACATCCGCATCTGGAACATCCGAATCCACAATAGGCCTGTATTTTTCTATCACCCGGTGATCGAGACCAAGACCGTCCAGATGAGATGGACTTCTTTCGCTTATCGGCCACCCCTCACCCATGATGAAACTTTTCATCTTCTTATCCAGCGGAACAGGAGGTGCAGGCGGGGAAACGAGCGTTACATCATGCCCCCTTTCAAACAATGCCTTAGCGTAAATTGCAACGACGCGAATTCCACCCGACATGTTCACCACCGGCAACACAAAAGTCACTTTCATTAGATCACCTCCAAAACCGCTGAAAGCCTATTCAAATTCAGTGCACTTCCAGCCAAGCAATTTTCCATCAATCAACACGTCGTGACGGTCTGTCACAGCATTGGAAACAGCCAGAGACATAGATCGAATCAAAGCCATTTAGCAACGCCCAACACTAACTCGCCACACAAAGCCCCCACCGCCAGCATTGGCAGCACCACCAGTTCGCGCTTGAGATCGAACAGCCCCACCTGACGATTGACATAAACAATCAGGACAAGTGTAGGGAACGTATGCAGGGCAACGCCCCAAATCGCATACTTTACCCCGCCAATCGCCAGCAGCAGCGGCAGTAGCACCCATAACGAGACAATGCGAATAATGTTATCCATGGCTTGGTACTTTGTGAGTCCCAAAGCAAGCCAAACTTGATGCGCCACCGTGTAGCGCAATGTGAAAAAAGAAAGTGAAAGAATGGCCATCATGGTGCCGGCAGCGGCATAACGCTCATCGTATAACCCACCAACGATGAGCGGGCTGACGGTCAAGAACAGTCCACAGACAAACAGCAAAGCAAGATCGAAAATCAATCTGAAGCGGTAATACAAAACGCGCAGCCGCGCGGTGTCATTACTTCTTGAGGCTTCACTGAAGGCCGGCAGGGCCACGGCGCCGGCCAACCTGAGCACTGCAGTTTGAAGAGTGCCCAAAATCAGTACCGCAATGGAGTAAACGCCCAGTTCAGCGGCCGACATGCTGCCGCCGAACCAGAGGCGATCACCAAACATGGCCAATACTCCCACTGCCGAAGACAACAGTATCCAACGGCCGAAGACGACTAACTCATTAAGCGCAGAGCGGTCCCACTGTAGGCGGTTAGGCGGGCCCTGAAACCATAGATGACCAATAACAGTACCGACCATGGCCGAGACCAGACCTGCAATCACCAGCGACCAGACAGACCTGGTGAAGTAACCGATGCCCAGCATCACCAGCAGGCCCGCAAGCTGGGACGCAAAGTCGAGGAGCACCACTTTCTTTTGCTGGAAATCGCGAACGGCCACGTCGAGTTTCGTCGACTGGAACCCAAAGATGATCGCGGTAAAACCGGTAAAGGCCAACACCAGCGGCAACTCCGGTGCGGCATAGGTGGAATTGGCCGACCACAGATTGATGACTTGCGCAAACCAGGTGAAGCCCGCGATTAGAAGTGTCGAAGCGAAAAGGACAACGCCACGCAGGATCTGCACTGTCCAGGCGGTATTGAGAAACACTGGATCGTCGCCACGCGGGCTCTGGATAATGTTCTGGCGCAAACCGACATCGGAAAGCAAGTGCAGAACCACCGAAACGGTGGTGGCGATGATCATTACGCCGAAAATTTCCGGCATCAGCAGACGGGCCATTACCAGGTTGCCGCCCAAGCGAATGGCTTGAGAGGCAACAAGCGCACCCAGATTCCATACCCCAGCAGATATCGCTCGCCTGCGAAGGCTCAACGATTGCGATAAATCAATTGGAGGCATGACATCAACCCCGAACTCAAATGGTACGCACGTTACTATAGCTACAATTGGTCATCTCACTAGCCGTTGCTCACCAACCCATGAGTTCAAGAATCCATGCCTGAGCACTTTCGCGCGTTGATCGTCATTCTAGTTTTAGCTGGCATCGTTTTTGCGCTGGCGCGTCGACCAGCAGTAGACCTGATCCCACACCAAGACTTCACTCGTCGCCGCAATCTGTGGTTCGCATTGACGCTACTGGCCTTTGTCTCGCACAGTTTCTGGGTGTACGCGGGTATTGCCGCTATCATTTTGACCGTCGCACGACAACGCGAACGCAATCCTCTGGCACTGTTTTTCCTTCTGCTGTTTCTCATCCCGCCGGCCCCGGCACAGATTCCCGGCTTCGGCCTGATCAACTATTTTTTTGCACTTAACCATATTCGTCTGCTCGCATTGTGTCTGTTGTTGCCGGCTTTTTTCATGCTACGCGGGCAAGCAAGCACACTGAGCCTCGGACGCACCTGGCCTGACAAACTGCTCGCATTGTGTCTGTTGCTGCCGGCTTTTTTCATGCTACGCAGGCCAGCAAGCACACTGAGGTTCGGACGCAACTGGCCTGACAAACTGCTAGCGGCCTACCTCTTGCTGACGAGCCTGCTTTACCTGCGTGAGACCACGCTGACCGACACCTTGCGTCAGACGCTCTACCTGTTCATAGACGTTTTTTTGCCTTACTACGTTGCCAGCAGGGCACTGAAGGAACTCAGCGACTTCAAGGATGCCCTGTTGGGATTTGTACTCGCCGCCATGGTGCTGGCGCTTATTGGTCTCTTCGAATTTGCCCGCCATTGGCTGCTGTACAACGCGCTGATTGTTGCCCTGGACATACACTGGGAATTGTCCAGCTACTTGAGTCGTGGTGATTCATTACGCGCCAGCGCCACCACCGGCCAGGCAATCGCACTGGGTTACGTCATTAGCGTGGCCATCGGCTTTTACCTGTTCTTGCGCGAGAGCGTACGCAGCCGATTGCAGCAATGCCTCGGCGCGCTCTTGCTGGCTGGCGGTCTGTTTGCATCGCTGTCGCGTGGCCCCTGGATCGGTGCTGCCGTCATGATCACCGTGTTCATCGCCACCGGCCGTAAAGCTGTCAAACGCCTGATGCTTCTGGCAATCGCCGGAGTGCTCGCCCTTCTGCTGCTGGCCATCGTGCCTGGCGGGCAGAAATTCCTCGATCTACTACCGTTCATCGGTACGGTAGACGTAGAGAACATCACATACCGGCAGCGCTTGATTGATAACTCAGTGATCGTCATCCAGCACAACCCCTGGCTGGGCTCTTTCGATTACCGCAACACGCCTGAGATGCAGTCCATGATTCAGGGCGATGGCATCATTGATATTGTGAATACCTACATCGCCCTGGCGCTGGACATCGGCCTGATCGGATTGACGCTATTCGTGGTTTTTTTCGCCACTGTGCTGCTCAGCATCCGCAGAGCAATGCGTTCGGTCCCCAATAAAGACGACGAGGCGCGCCGACTCGGACGTGCACTGTTGGCGGTACTGGCCGGGATACTGGTGACCATCTTTACCGTTAGCAGTATCACGGTGATCCCCGTCGTGTATTGGTCGGTGGCCGGGCTGGGTGTGGCCTATGCTGAGATGGTGCGCAGGCTCAAGCGCACTGAGACTGCAAGCACTGCGAGCGCCAACCTTCAACCCTGGTAACGCTCATGACCTCTTTTGTTCACCGCGCCCATAGGCTGCTGGTGGTTTTCCTTGCTGTTTGGCCGTTTAGCACCTGGGCGTCGGACTGGGTCTCCAGCGTGGATGAGCGCAGCGGTCTGCCAATGCTGGCGCGCGGTGGCAACCCTGTAGTTTCGTCTTCATTCGCCTTCTGGGGGAGCAACTGGGAATGGACGGATCTGCCGACCGCGTTCAAGGTGAACACCCCTTATAGCTACTCCCTTGCAGGCAAGAACAAAAAACTGGATTTCGACGTGACTGCGCAGATTCAGAAAGAAGACGAGCGGAAGTTGACCTGGAACATTGCCCTGGATGCGCACAGCATGATGCCGGACGTGATGGGCGGGGGCATCGTCTTCAAGTTCGATCCTGCCCTTTACGATGGAGAAATGGGTGAGCCGGCTTTGCTACCCGACAACCGCGGCTGGTCCTGGGGGAATACACAAAGCCGACGCATCGAGATGCGTTTTGAGCCTGCACTGGCAAGTGTGTACTTTGAACCGGGTGATAAATCTCAGGTGCGTGCTTTTTTTTACAAGAACACGATCAGACCCGGCCGCCAAAATTTCAAAGCCACCTTGAGCCTATCTGGCGATGTGGCACTCGGTCCGACCACAAACGAGCGCTTCGGGCTGGCGGACACAAGGAGCTGGCCGAGTGACACGCTCGACTGGAAAACCTCGCCGGTCGATCTGTCCTTTCTCAACGCTCACGAAAAACCTGCAGGCAAGCGTGGCTTCGTCAAAGTATCCGGCGAGCAACTGTTATTCGCAGACAACACCCCAGCGCGCTTCTGGGGCACTAACCTGACGGCCTATGCGCTGTTTCGTACGCCAGACGATGCAATCAAGCTGCAGGCCAAACGTCTGTCGGCACTCGGCTTCAATCTCGTACGACTGCACCACCATGACTCCCCATGGGTCAGCCCAAACATCTTTCGCGACAGCAACCTCACGCATGACACTCAGCAACTAAGCCCGGACTCACTGAAAAAAATCGACTGGTGGATCAAGTGCCTCAAAGACGAGGGCATTTATGTATGGCTCGATATGCACGTCGAGCGAGCCTTGACTGCAAACGACAACATCTATGGCTTCGATGAAATGCCAAAGAATGGCCAGAACAACGCCGATCTGAAGGGCTATGCCTATGTAAACATCACCATTCAGCAGGCAATGAAGCGCTTTGCCCAGGCCTATTTGACCCATGTAAACACCTACACCGGACTCGCCTACAAAGACGATCCGGCGATCGCCGCCGTACTGATTACCAACGAAAACGATGTCACCCAGCACTTTGGCAACGCCCTGTTACCAGACAAACGAGTGCCAAAGCACAACCAGATCTACATGGCCGAGGCCAAGGCCTTTGCGAACCAGCACAATCTATCTGCAAGCCAGACCTGGCGCTCCTGGGAGCCAGGCCCCGGCAAGCTGTTTCTTAACGATTTGGAGCGACGTTTCGACGTAGACATGATTCAGCACCTACGTGAATCAGGAGTGAAGGTACCCATCGCCACGACCAGTAGCTGGGGCGGCGACAGCCTAAGCTCCCTACCGGCCCTTACCGCCGGCGACCTGATCGACGTCCATAGCTACGGTGGCCCCGGGCAGCTAGAGAAGAACCCGCTCACCAGTGACGGTTTACTGAACTGGATTGCCGCCGGCCAAGTCATAGGCAAACCCCTGACCGTCACCGAGTGGAACACTGAACCTTTCCCGGCACCTGACCGCCACTCGCTGCCACTCTATATGGCCGGCACCGCCAGCCACCAAGGCTGGGATGCGCTGATGCAATATGCCTACAGCCAGGAGCCGCTAACCGGCGAATGGATAACTGCCGACAACTGGCACGCCTATAACGACCCTGCAATGCTGGCCACCCTGCCCGCCGCCGCCTTGCTTTATCGCCGTGCAGACGTTCGCGAAGCGACAACGACCTATGTCTTCGCGCCGACGCCAAGCACCCTGTTCAACCAACGCATCACACCCGCCAACGCGGCTCTACTGCGCACAGCCATGGAGAAAGGCAAGCTGGAAATCGCCATGCCACAGACGCCGCAATTGCCCTGGTTGCAACAGAGTGCTATCCCGAGCAATGCACAGGTGTTTCATGACCCCAACCAGTCGCTGCTGGACGCCAATGCCAGCGAGTCGACGACAGACACTGGCGAGTTAAAGCGCAACTGGAAACAAGGCATCTACACCATCAATACGCCACGCACCCAAGCAGCAACCGGCTGGATCGGCGGCGAGTCGATCAGCCTTGGCAACATCCAGGTTCAAGTGAAGACCGCTAATGCCAGTGTGGTGGTGCAAAGCCTGGACGACGCGCCTGTCGGCCGATCGCAGGATTTACTGATTTCGCTGGGTACCCGCGCCATCCCCAAAGACGACAGCAAAACACCTTTTTATGTCGAGCCCCTCGAAGGCACCCTGACAATCCAGGCGCCGCAAGGCTTGACACTGTTCACCCACGGCATCCCTGGACAAATGAAGAAGCTACCCGCCACCTACCTTGATGGGCGCTATACGATCAAGTTTGACGGCTTGCAGGCGTCGAACTGGTTGTTTTTGAAAAAAGCCGTCACGCCAGCTACAACCTCAGGCAACGCACAGCCAGGCCCTGTCAATGCCGCATCATCCAGCGCGCCGACGAATCAATAGCTAACCTGTCTTTTAACGTAATGATCAGGCGGATCGAACTGGCGTTCCAATCTGTGCTTGCACAGCAACAGTTTCCAGGAGATCAGGATGAAATTTTTGGTTGTTGGTGGCGCAGGCTATATCGGCTCGCATATGGTCAAGCAACTACTGCGTGCAGGTCACGAACCGGTGGTGGCAGACAACTTTTCAACAGGCCATCGCGGCGCATTGATGGGCGGGAGATCGGTCGAACTGGACATCGCCGATGCGCAAGCCCTGAACGTCTTGTTTGCGGGACAGCACTTTGACGCCGTGTTCCACTTCGCCTCATTTACACAGGTGGGCGAATCCGTCACTGAACCTGCCAAGTATTACCAAAACAACCTGGCTGGAACCCTTACGCTGCTACAAGCCGTGGTTCGTGCCGGGGTTAAAAACTTCATTTTTTCTTCGAGCGCAGCCATCTATGGCGACCCGGTGTATGTACCTATCGACGAAGAGCATCCCAAGGCCGCGATCAACCCTTATGGTCGCAGCAAGTGGATGGTGGAGCAGATGCTTGAAGATTTCGACCGTGCATACGGGCTCAAATCGGTCTGCCTGCGCTACTTCAATGCCGCCGGAGCAGACCCTGAAGGACAGTTAGGTGAACGCCGTGAACCGGAAACCCACCTGCTGCCACTGATACTGCAAGCGGCCTCCGGTCGGCGCACAACCATCACCGTCTATGGCCGTGACTACGACACACCTGACGGCACTTGCATACGCGACTACATCCACGTTGTCGACCTCGTTGCAGCTCATGCACTTGCCGTGAAATATTTACTGGCAGGTGGTGCAAGCACGGCCTTCAACCTCGGAAACGGTCAAGGTTTCTCAGTACAACAAGTCATAGACACTGCACGCGCCGTGACCGGCCAGGATATCTGCGTGAGCGAAGCGCCACGCCGCGCCGGCGATCCGCCACGCCTTGTGGCCGATCCCCGCATGGCCAACACATTACTTGGCTGGCAGCCGCAATTTGCCTCACTTGAACAGATAGTGGCGCACGCCTGGAGCTGGGAGCAGAAGTACCCTTGGCACTGAAAGTTGGTGCTGGCGCATAACACCGAACACCTGAGGGTGACGCTCTAGTAATAAGAGCGGCTTGGGCGCTCGGCTTTGTTCAGTACCGTGCCAATCAGATTGGCTGTCCCAAGATGATAAAGGCTTTCCTCGATCTCTTTCTTGCTGTTCATGCCGTTGGCGACCACCAGCAATACGCAGTCGAATTTAGGCAAGACGGTAATAACATCGTCCGAACTCAACAACGGCGGCAAGTCGAAAATCACGATACGCGAGTCGTAGCGCTCGCGCAGATCAGTAATCAAATCGCTCACTGTAGGCGATGACAGCACCTCGGTGGAGAGAGGGATCGGCTTCCGCGTCGGCAGGACTACAAAGCGCGGCAAGGTCGGGTTGACCAGAACCTCTTGCAGTTCCGCTTCATTGTCCAGCAATTCATTGAGCGATTTCTCCATCGGCAGACCCAGGCAGGCACCCACCATCGGACGACGCAAGTCGAAATCCACCAGTAGCGCCGTCTTGGTGGTGTGATGGGCGATGCTCATTGCCAGATTGATAGCCAATACAGTCTTGCCTGCCTCCGGAGTTGGCGAGGTGATAGCAAGCGTGCGCCAGCCATTTTCTTCCATGACTTTCAGAACTTGCGTACGCAGCAGATCGAAAGCCCCCCCCATATTCGAATTCTTGTTGTACGCCACAATGCGATTGCGCTCGAGATGATCTGGCCGCAGCGGTACAACTTTGGTTTGCACATAACTCAGCGCATTCAGACTTGCAGACTGCCCGGTCACTGTCATGGCTTTTGGCATTGTCACGAGACTTGACGAAGGCTGTTGCTCGGAATTCTCGGTATCGGGCTTGATGATTTCCATGGCTATATTCCTTATGCAAACCGGCCCAGAGTTTTAAACATCAAAAGGTCCAGAGGCATGTAGAAGAAATGCAAGAGCACCAGAAAGAGCACGATGATCACGACTCCACTGACGATCAATCGCGTTCGCCACTGCTTACGGCGTGCCAGTTCCGCTCTGGTGTATATGTAGGGAATCGCAACCAATATGCGTCTACCCAGCACACTGGCCAAGGCTTCAGCTCCGCGCACGCGCTGGTTCAGCATCTCAAGGAGCATCACCAATGCGCCTGCGCCCACCGGAGCGAGAACAAAGCCCATGGCGACCACTTTTTTACGGTTCGGCCGTATCGGCTTTTCAGGCATCAATGGCGATTCCAGAAGAACAAAACGCTCGGCTTTGTTTTCCTGCTCCAGGCTTTCGGATATTTTCGCACTCATTTCCTTGGTGCGAATTTCCTCGTATTTTTTACGAGCGTTTTCATAGTCACGCATCAGTGTGACCAAGCCGCGCTCGACTTGCGGCGTCTCAAGAATTTGCGCCTCGTAGTCGGCTATTTTCTTGAGTATTTCCTGCTTTTGATCGGCCAGCGACTTGATACGTGTTTCTGTGGCAGCGATCCGGGCCTGAGCCTTGGCAAGGTCCAGATTGACTGGAGTCGCTGCGCCACCCGCACCTTTGGTAGCCTCAAGTGCAGCAATTTTGCGTTTGACGGCACGCACATCGGGGTGGGCTTCGGTATACAGCGACAGTAACCGGGTGTACTCCGCCTTCAGGCTTCCCAGATCTTGCTGTTTATCAACCGCCGCGCCGGGCGATACATGCTTGGTCGCTGCTGCGGAAAGCTCCAACTCATTGAAGCGCAACTCCTCACGGGCAGTTTTGTAGTCACGGTCGACCTCTTTGAGCTCGGTTTCGGCGCGTGACAACATATTCATGCGCAACTCCTGATGCTCGGGAAGCGCGTTGCTGTGCGCTTGCTTGAAGTCTGCCAAGCGGTTTTCCAGGGCTTCCAGTTCGACCCTGAGCTTGTCCGCCTCCTGCGTCAGAAACTCTGTTGTTTCACTGGCGCGCTCGGTGCGCTGCTTGATGTTTTCATCCAGAAACAGCGTCACCAGCTCGTTGGCCACTTTGTTGGCAATCTCTGGTTGCCGGTGCTCAAAGGAAAGACGGAAAGCAATCGTCACTTCTCCGCGCCCCTTAACGGTAGCGCTGACCAAGGAGACTGTAATCGCATTGCGCATTTCATCGATTTTCTCGGAAACGCTCAACTGCCTGCTTTGCGAAGCAAAAAGATTGTACTTGTCGATGATCCCTTCCAGATGCTCACGGGTCATCACGCGCTGGCGAATGACTTCGATGCGCTCATCGGCAAAGGTATTGCTGTTCGCCGCCACCAGGTCTGGCGAAATCTGCTGAGACTCGACCAGAATAGTGCCAGATGACTCGTAGATGGGCGGGATAAAGATCGCGACCACGACGCTCAGGCCAAGTATTACCGCGAAACTCAGGATCAACAGCAAGGCATGGTGCTTGATGACAGCAATGTAGTCGTTGACCGACATTTCGTATTCAGAGGTCATATTCATCACCCAGCTGAATTTCAGAAGTTGGGGTGACTATAGGTCAAGGTCAACCCGACGACGTTTGCGGTGGCATCCGGCAAGCCATTTTGCTGGCGTTCTTTGTACATGAAGGATAGGCGCGCCACCCAAAAAGGCGAGAGTTCCCGGCTAAACCAGACACCGACATTGCGCAGGGTATTAGGCGCTAGCCCTTTGGTTTTTTGCCATGAGGCATCAAAACCGGTACGGCTGGTGTCGTCGAGGGCATAACTCCATGTACCGTTCAGGTTATCAACCTCGACAAAACCGCCGTCGCCGCTGGCGACGGTACTACGACTGGCGTCGATACTTGTATCAACACACTCACCGGTATAGTGCAACGAAAAACCGCCTTGGCCACGGGGGCGGCTGTTCGAGCCAGAGACTTGATTGACACCCGCGTAAACCGCCCCCTTGAGCCGCTCGGAGATCTCAAAGTTCAAGCCGGCAGTGGGGGTGTAACTGTTTGAGGAAGACACCGCAGATCCCTGCTGCGGCTCATAACGCTTCACGCCAAAACGCGTGAATAGCTCCACACGCTCGCTCCATGCGTAGTTAAAGCCCAGGCGGTTCGAAAGCTCGTCATAGTTGGTCAGTGTATTAATGTCGTAAGTGACATGTGTGTAGTCGGTTTCGTTAACCAAGGTAGTTCGCTCACTGAGAGCGGTACTCCAGTTGCCGCCGAACGAGGTTAGCTTTTGCGTACCATCGGTGGTGGCAATCACGCCGGTCGCTTGAACCGCAGTGGAAAGCGTTGAACTCTCAATATACTTCGCCGTGAGTCCAAAACCACCCGTCTCGGTCTCGCGCTGCCACCCTAACTGCACGTTGGGGTCTTCGCGGTCCGAAACGATGGACGTATCAGACGAACGCACCAGATTCATACCCAGACCGAACCGCCACTGATCCCGGTCTGAAGTACCGACAAGCGTGTAATCGGGGGCGATGATCGTACGAGTCACACCCTTCTTGTTTTCTGTAACAAGCACCGGGTTGCTGTCGTACTCGACAGTCGAAGGCACAACGATTGCTGAATGCCAAGTGGCAGCATAGGCCACACCGGAGCACGGCAAGATCAGGATGGCCGTCGCAACTCCAGCCGTTCGCAGCACGGGCAAGATAATCCTTAGTGCTTCGCGCAAGGCTAAGGCACGACCAGCGTATCGCCGGCCTGGAGTTGAATATTGGTGGACATGTCACGCCCGGACATCAAATCGCTGTAATGGACGGGCAGGATCTCTTGTTTAGCCCCATTGCGGCGCACGACCTTGATGTCCTCCTTGTCGGCGAATTTGTCGAGCCCGCCCGACATGCTCAATACTTGCAGCACTGCAGTTGGACCTGACATCTGTACGGTGCCGGGCTTCAGCACTTTACCCTGCACATAGACGAGATTGCCTGCGGTGCTCGTGATGACAACGCTCACGTTCGGATCGGGTATGAACTCCTTAAGCCTGGCAGCGACTTTCTTTGCGACTGCAGTGGCATCAAGCCCCGCAACATTGATTTGTCCTGCCAGCGGGAAGGTAATGCTGCCATCAGGAAGTACGTGCACCTCCTGTTTCAGCTTCTCTTCGCCCCAAACGGAAACCGAAAGGACGTCACCCGGACTTAGCAGATAAGCCGCGGCTTTTTCGTCGGCACTGGTAATGCTGGGCCAGACCACCAGCGCGCAGAGCACAGGCAATAACAAACGCAACATAAGGATCCCTCCGACCAAGTAGCATGCACAGAGATTCACATAAAAACGGGGCGAAAACACTCCCCTCCTTTAACGCCAAAGAAACGATCAAACAGCAATCGCCTCGAGCTTCCTGGCGCCAATTTCCGCCGAAACCAAACATCAGACCGAAGCTCCCCCGGCAATCATCCCGAGGTCGCCCGGTACTTGTTCTTGAGCGTAGACCACGATGGCCGAGAACGCCGAAGGGCGGGTACGCGTGGTCGTGCTGGAACTTGACGGGCGTTGCATCAGCGATCGTCTAGGCTTGCTGGAACAGGGTCGGCTCTACGACTACAACCTGGCGTTCCTGGCGCAATATGCCGGTCTGGGCGCCGGCCGAGTGCGGCTTGATGAGTGGATTCGCCGGGGGCTGGACGAGCGCTGGCAGCACATCAAACCGAGGCTGCAACAGTGGCGAGCCAAACGTGCGGCCGCTGTCGCACGTTTGGCCCGCACTCCCGTCGTGACCGGCGTCGATAAAAAAATCGCGCCCACCGCACACCCCATGGAGGATGAACATGCCTCGCCAAGTCATAGTCAACGCTGACGATTTCGGTCTCAGCCTGAACGAAAACGCAGTCATCCTGCGGGCCTTCCAGGCCGGGGTGATCAGCTCCGCTACCGTCATGGCCAACATGCCGGCCTTCGCCGCGGCCTGTGAGCTGGCGCAACAGCCACTGCTCAAGGGCCGCGTTGGCCTGCACTTCAACCTCACGTACGGCCGGCCCCTCAGCCGGGCGATTCTCGAGCTGCCAACCTTTTGCGACACGGCTGGCGAGTTCGACCTGAACCTGCCCCGCCACCGCCTGTGGCTCAGCCGCCAGCAACACGATGCAGTGCTGAAAGAGCTCGAAGCGCAATGGCAGCACTGCCTGGACAATGGCCTGCAGCCCAGCCATCTCGATTCCCACCAACATGTTCACACTATCTGGCCGATCGGTGAGATCGTCGCGCGTTTTGCTGCCCGCCAAGGAGTCCCCGTTCGCCTGGCGCGCAATCCGGGGCACAACCTCAGCCTGGCCAAGCGAGTCTTCAAGAGTTTGCTCAACCGGCGTTTACACCGTCTCGCCGGTGCCACGGCGGACTACGTCTGTACCCCGGTGGACTTGCGCAACGCCAGGCCACCGGCAGACGGACTGCTGGAAATCGTTGCCCATCCGACGATGCTCGGCAGCGACTTTGGAGACGCCTATCTGTATCAGGGTGAGTCCTTGAGCAAGTTGCTCGACAACCGCCTGCCGGGCATTCCACGGGTTTGCTATAACGTGCTGGCACGCAAACGACCCGCAGCGGCCACGACGGCATTGGAGTAGCACAACGCTGACAGCACAATGCCCGGGACTGGCCACGGGCATTGTGCAAAAGGCAGATGACTCAGGGTTTAAGCGGCCATTCCTGGTCAAGATCCGAAAGGCTTTTACCGTCGTCCGGATGCTTCCAGGTTGGATCTGGCGGATTCTCATCCGGGGTCGCTTCTTCTGGCTTTTCCTCTTCAGAATCTTCGTACTGTTCACGTTTCTTTTCGGTTGCCATAAGGCCCTCCTCCTGAGGTTTGCGTTCAATTTCAGGATAGAACAAAGCCACTGCTTCGCTACCGACCGACCGTCTGTATTGCGCTGTGTACAGCAACCCTGGCGTTTTTCGCCTCTTCCAGCAGCCCCTGAATCACCTGCTCTTGTTCGGCGTAATCACCTTCCCCGAAATGGCTGTAGCGTACCTGCCCCTTTGCGTCCAGCACCAAAGCCAGCGGCCAAATCGGTGCTTTTTTTGCGTCCATGTGTATCCAGCCCGCGCCAGATACACTGCAATACAAAGGCCTTCGGGCAAGCTCATCCAGACTCGATAGACTGCGCGAAAACCGCATACACACAGAGGTTGAGGCAATGGATCATGTCGATCACATTCTGATTGTCGATGACGATCGCGAGATCAGAGAGCTGGTAGGCAACTACTTGAAGAAGAATGGTTTGCGCACGACTGTGGTCGCCGATGGGCGCCAGATGCGTGCCTTCCTCGAGACCACACCGGTCGACCTGATTGTGCTCGACATCATGATGCCCGGCGACGACGGCTTGCTGCTGTGCCGCGAACTGCGTGCCGGCAAACACAAAGCCACACCGGTACTGATGCTCACCGCCCGAAATGACGAAACCGACCGCATCATCGGCCTTGAAATGGGCGCCGACGATTACCTGGTCAAACCGTTCGCCGCCCGCGAACTGCTGGCCCGCATCAATGCCGTACTGCGACGCACGCGGATGCTGCCGCCGAACCTGATGGTCACCGAAAGTGGTCGGCTACTGGGTTTCGGTCGTTGGCGCCTGGATACCTCGGCCCGCCACTTGCTCACTGAGGACGGCACCATGGTCGCCTTGAGTGGCGCCGAATACCGCCTGCTGAGGGTCTTCCTCGACCATCCGCAGCGCGTGCTCAACCGCGACCAGTTGCTCAACCTGACCCAGGGCCGCGATGCCGACCTGTTCGATCGCTCCATCGATTTGCTGGTGAGCCGCCTGCGCCAACGCCTGCTGGATGATGCCCGCGAACCGGCCTACATCAAGACCGTGCGCAGCGAAGGCTACGTGTTCTCCCTGCCGGTGGAAATCCTCGGTGCACCGTCATGAGTTTCTCGCTGCACTGGCCGCGCACGCTGGCGTCACGGCTCTCGCTGATTTTTCTGATCGGCCTGATTCTGGCTCAGGGGCTGTCCTTCGGCGCCCAGTACTACGAACGCTACCAGAGCGCAAAATCGACGATGCTTGGCAACCTGGTCAACGACGTGGCCACCTCGGTTGCGATCCTTGACCGCTTGCCGGCCGAGGAACGCGCCAGTTGGTTGCAACGTCTGGAACGGCGCAACTATGGCTACGTGCTGAGCGAGGGTGAGCCCGGTGTACCGATGCAACAGGACGACGTTCCGGTCTCCGTGCGCTCCATCGAAGAAGCCGTCGGCCATGACTTTTCGCTGACATTCAATGACATCCCAGGCCCGCAGAAACATTATCAGGCGCACCTGCAGCTGTCCGATGGCAACCCAATGACAATCGACGTCCGGCCCTCGATCATGCCGCTCTCGCCGTGGCTGCCGGTGGTCCTGCTCGGCCAGTTGCTGCTGTTGATCGGCTGCACCTGGCTGGCCGTGAGAATTGCCATTCGCCCTTTGACGCGCTTGTCCCGCGCAGTGGAAACCCTCGATCCCAACACCCACCAAATTCACCTGGATGAAACCGGCCCGACCGAGGTCGCCTACGCGGCCGTGGCCTTCAATGCCATGCAGGAGCGCATCGCGGCCTATCTCAAGGAACGAATGCAACTGCTCGCCGCCATTTCCCATGACCTGCAGACGCCCATCACCCGGATGAAACTTCGGGCGGAATTCATGGACGATTCAGCCGAAAAGGACAAACTCTGGCAAGACCTGGAAGAAATCGAGCACCTGGTGCGCGAAGGCGTGGCCTATGCGCGCAGCGTGCATGGCGCCACCGAAGCCAGTTGTCGCATTGACCTGGACTCCTTTCTCGTCAGCCTGGTCTTTGACTATCAGGACATGGGCAAACAGGTACAACTGACCGACAGAAATGCCGCCGTGATCGATACCCGTCCCCATGCCCTGCGGCGGGTGCTGGTCAACCTGCTGGACAACGCCTTGAAGTTCGCCGGCGCAGCAGAGTTGGTAGTGCAATCGAGCGCTGGCAACCTGTCGATCAAGGTGCTGGATCGCGGACCGGGGATCGCCGAGGACGAGTTGGCCGAGGTCATGAAGCCGTTCTATCGGGTGGAAAGCTCGCGCAACCGCACCACCGGTGGCACCGGACTGGGGCTGGCCATCGCCCAGCAACTGGCGCTGGCTATCGGCGGTTCGCTGACCTTGAGCAACCGCGAAGGTGGTGGCCTTTGCGCGGAGCTCAAGCTGGCCCCGGGAGCACCACCTGGGCGGCGCCAATAACCCCTTCGGCCAGCCTATACCGCAGCAGTTCCAGGGTGCTGCACCTGTGAACCGCGATTCAGCCGGCCTCTGGCAGGCGTCAGCAAGCTCTGAATGTCTTCCTGCGAAGGCATACCCTCCAGGCTGTTTGGTCGTCGTGAGATAGACTAAGCAGCGGGTATCGGAGAGCAGGAGTGACAGCTGTGGCGCGATTCTGATGGATTCGCTGATAACGGCCGCGGCGCGTGCGCTCGCGGCGGGTGATCCCCTCGGCGCACTGAACCGGGTGGCCTTGCGCGACGATGCGCCGGCGCTCGCGTTACGCGGCATCGCCATGGCGCAGCTCGGCGAACTGGTTCGCGCGAAGACTCTGTTGCGCAGTGCGGCACGGGACTTCGGTCCGAAAGAGGCCTTGGCCCGTGCGCGATGCATGGTCGCCGAGGCCGAGATTGCGCTCGCTTCGCGCGACCTTGGCTGGCCTGCCAAGGCACTCGATGCAGCACGGGCGACACTCGAAGCACACGGTGACCGGGTGAACGCCGCGCATGCCCGGTATCTCGAGATCCGTCGCTTGCTGCTGATCGGTCATCTCGACGAAGCCGAGCACAGGCTCGCCGAACTCGATCCCACACCTTTACCACCTGCATCGAAGGCTGTTCACGAATTGGTCGTGGCGGGGATCGCGATGCGCCGCCTCCAGGCGAAGACGGCACGAACGGCGCTCACTCGGGCCGAGCATGCCGCACGCCACGCCGGTATCCCTGCGCTGACAGCCGAGGTCGACAGCGCACGCCTGCTCCTCGATACGCCTGCCGCGCGCCTGATAACCAACGATGAGGAACGACTCCTGCTGCTTGAGGACGTTGAAGCGCTACTGGCGTCAAAGGCGCTCGTCGTGGACGCCTGCCGTCATCTCGTGCGTGACGCACGCGCGCAGGTCTCGCTCGCAAGGCGCCCGGTACTGTTCGCGCTCGTCCGGGCGTTGGGCGAAGCGTGGCCCGCCGACGTATCGAGGGAAATGCTTATCGCCCGAGCCTTCCGATTGAAGCTTGACGATGAGTCGCATCGCGCGCGATTGCGCGTCGAGGTCGGGCGACTTCGCGCGGCGCTGCGGACAGTGGCAGGCGTGACCGCAACAAAGCGCGGGTTTGCACTGGTGCCGCGCAGCGCACTGGAAGTCGTCGTGCTGGCATGGCCCATCGAAGAGAAGCAGGCGGCGGTGCTCGCCCTCCTCGCCGACGGTGAGTCGTGGTCGAGTTCGGCCCTGGCGCTGGCACTTGGCGCCAGCCAACGCACCGTACAGCGGGCACTCGACTCGCTGGCGGCGGCCGGCAAGGTCCAGTGGTTTGGTCGCGGGCGAGCGCGTCGCTGGATGACCCCGTCGGTGCCGGGTTTCGCGACGTCATTGTTACTCCCCGCTCCACTTCCAAGTGACTAGGATCACTCCACGACCAAACCACCAGGGTGGAAGACATGAAACACTCAGCAGCCGAAATTATCCGCGAATATGGACCCTTTCCGGGTGTCGACCATGTGCATGGGGTCACCTATGACGGTCAGCAGGTCTGGTTTGCTTGCGGAGACAAACTGAACGCCCTCGATCCGGCGAGCGGGAATACCCTGCGCTCGATCGATGTCGCCGCGCATGCCGGCACGGCCTTCGACGGTCAGCATCTGTTTCAGATCGCCGAGGATCGCATCCAGAAGATCGACCCGAAAACCGGTCGCGTGCTCGCCACGATTCCCGCGCCTGGTGGCAGCGACTCAGGGCTCACATGGGCCGAAGGGACGCTCTGGGTGGGCGAGTATCGGGACCGGAAAATTCATCAGATCGATCCCCAGACCGGGGCGATTCTGCGCACCATCGAGTCCAACCGCTTCGTCACTGGCGTCACCTGGGTCGACGGAGAACTCTGGCACGGCACTTGGGAGGGTGAAGAAAGCGAATTGAGGCAAGTCGACCCGCGAACGGGAGAGGTTCTGGAGAGCCTCAAAATGCCGTCTGGAGTCGGCGTATCGGGGCTCGAGTCGGATGGCGCCAATCAGTTCTTCTGCGGAGGCGGAAACAGCGGCAAGGTAAGAGTGGTTCGCCGGCCTGAATGAGACGCTGCGATCGACAGCAGACGGCGCCGCTGCAAATCAGTAACTATGCTTGGTCTGTAGTCAGGCTCTGGTAACGCATCGTGGAAGGAGGCGCTTGAGATGCAACTCATCACGTTGAAAATCGATAAGCCGGAAGCGACGAACTTCATTTTTGGGCAGACGCACTTCATCAAGTCCGTCGAGGACATTCATGAAGCATTAGTCAGTTGCGTGCCGGGCATCACGTTTGGCCTGGCCTTTTGCGAAGCCTCCGGCAAATGCCTGGTGCGCTGGTCCGGCACCGACAGCGCCATGATCGAACTGGCGCAAAAAAACGCGAAAGCCATCGCCGCAGGCCATAGCTTCATCGTGTTCCTCGGCGACGGCTTCTATCCGCTCAACGTGTTGAACAGCCTCAAAATGGTTCCAGAGGTGTGCCATATCTTTTGTGCGACGGCCAACCCAACGGAAGTCATTCTCGCTGAAACCGAACAAGGCCGAGCGATCCTCGGTGTAGTGGATGGTTTTTGCGCCAAGGACGTTGAAGGAGACGAAGACATCCTGTGGCGCAAAAACCTGTTGCGACAGATCGGTTACAAGCTCTGAGCTGAAGCGCCGACAATGAGTGGCACCGTGACCGCGCTGCAAGCGAAACACTTCCATGCAGGGTGCAGCCACGGTCACTCAGCGCCTCAACGAATCAGCATCGCTGCGGCAGCCGCCACCATGATCGCTGCCGCACCGCGAAACAGCCGCTGTTGCGCTCGCAGGCTCGACAGCAGGTGCCGGATGCGCACCGCGCCAACGATGAACAGCGCGCCAACGCCCAGCAGGACCAGAATGGTCAGCGGCACCAGCATCAGCCCCCAGGTCTGCAACGTGACCGTCTCAAGGTTGATCACCAGCGGCAACAGCGCCAGGTAGAAGGCAATGGTCTTCGGGTTACCCAGGGTAATGGTCAGGCCGGATATCGCCGCCGACAGCAGCTCCTTCTTCTTCACCGGCTTGCCGACTTCGATAGCCTGATGGTCGGCGAACCAGAACTGCCAGGCCAGATAGCACAGGTACAGCGCCGCCGCCCAACGTACCAGCTGGAACAAGGCATTGAAGTGCTCGGCAATCATCGCCAGGCCAAAGACGGCAAATGACAGGTAAGTCAGATCGCCGAGGATCAGCCCAAACAGCAGGCAAAAACCCGACAACGCGCCACCGCTGACGCTCCGCGCCACCAGCGCCGCCATGCCGGGGCCGGGAATGGCAGCCGCGATGCCCAGCGCTGCCGAATAGGTAAGTACTTGTGTCATATCGAGCATGTCGCGTTCCTCAGGTCATTTATTATTGTTTTGCTCAACGGTTCCGCTTCCGGCAAGCAAGGTTATCAACGGTTTCAACGGGACCCGGCAACCCACTGCCTGACAGCTTCCCGGGAAAAGACCAGATCCTGCACGGCCAATCCGACCGACTTGAAAATCGTCACACCCTCCTTATGAACCAACACGCGATCGGCGCTGACAGTGCCGATCTCTGTTCCCACCTCCTGGTCCGGCAACAGGCCTTTGATCACAGCCTTCATCACGCACTCGGACGCGGCAAAAACCGATCGGTTGCAGTCCGTGAATAACGCGGCGCCCTGATACACATCTTCATGCAACTCCTGGAAACCCGGAGCCGAAGAGCCGATTGCGTTGATATGGCAGCGTTCCGGCAAGTCGGCACGGGCCAGAATGGGCGCACGTGCTGCCGTGGTGGTGCAGATGATGTCGCTGTCGCGCACCGCCTCGGCAACCGTGGCGCAAATCGAGACCGGCAAATCGCAGCAGTGCTCGCTCCAGGACGCAAACTCGCGACACGCCGTCTCGCTACGCCCCCATACAGAAACATGCCTGACCGGCCTGACGGCCCGCATTGCCAGCAGGTGAGCCCGGGCTTGCAAGCCAGTGCCCAGAATAGCCACACGGCTGGCGTCAGGCGCCGCAAGAATGCGGGTCGCGTGTGCCGAAGCCGCAGCCGTGCGGATTTCAGTGATCGCCCCGGCATCGACCGCGACGACCGGGGAGACGCCGGCTTCGTCATAGATCAACACGCTCCCCCTATGCGAAGGGCCGCGAATTTCAGCACCCAACCGGACCACCACCGACTTCAAGCCGAACCCCTGATAGGGCCCGGACTTGATGTAAGCCGGCATGACCCCCATCAACTCGTTCTCGCCACCCTTGACGATCGTACGCAACGGCTGCTCCACCTGGCCTGAAGAGTGCAATCTGAAGGCTTCCTCGCTGAGCCGCAGGCACAACTCGAAACTCAACAGTCCTTTGATCGAATCGCTGTCCAGATGAAGCATCGTTCACGCCTCGGCCGTTTGCTTGAACCCTTGAAAGGCATCCCATTTGAAGCGCTCGTCGATTTCGGTGCCAGCAATAGCGTTCAAGATGGTCGACATGTTTTTCTGTGAAACACCGAGAACCACATCCAGCATGTTTTGCTTGCTGAAGCCCGCCTGCAAGACAGCATCAATGGCCTGTTTGCTCAGGCAACCGCGGCAATGAATCACTTCCAGGGTAAAACTGCGCAACGCCATCAGTCGCGCATTGAGGCGGGTTGGCTCATGGGCGATGGCGTCGACCACGTGCTCATCCACGCCCTTGGAAAGGGCAATGAAGGCGTGGGCCTGGACCGTATAGTCACAGCGGTTTTCCACACCGGTGGTGATCCATACCACGGCTTTTTCTTCTTCGTTCAACGAACTGTCGATAAACAGATCATGCGCACGCTGATAGGCGGCCAGTAACGAAGGTGACTCCGACATGTAGGCACTCTGATTGGGGATCCAGCCAAAGTTGTCGATGGAACTCTGAAGCAGTGCTTTGCTTTTTTCCGGGGTCGAATCAATTGTGTGAAGCTTCAAGACAGTCATCATGACCTCAACGTGTATTCGAAATAGTCCAAGGGTCACCCTGCCTTCGAACGGAGTCAGGCAGGGTGTTGCGATCAGCTGCCGTACAAATTGGCTTCCGTCGGCAGCGCGCTCCAGCGGGTCAGCGCGAAGACAGACCAGAGCATCCGGATCGGACGGGTGCTCGAGATAAAATTCAACCCGTGGATGTTGGCCGCCACTTCCGTGGTCAGTGCTACGTCAACCTCGCCCCTGGCTGCTGCCGCCGCGGCAGCGCTAGTGGAAAGTGCAAGGATCACGGAGTCGACCTCCAGGCCCTGAGGCAAGAGTTCCTTGATCAGGAGAAGCGGCGCGGGATGGGTGGCGACCGTCAGCTTTGCAGTCGTCAGCGGCCCCTTGCTCGCCAATCCGTACAGCGGCGTATCGAACACGAAAGTCGCTACCAGGCTTAACCGCGGGTCCATGTAGAAGTTATGAATCTGCGGGTAGGCATTGGCCACGATCATCACCCTTGGAACGTTCTCGTCCATGCTGGAGCGGGCATGCTCGTAAGAGTCGCTGAGATTGACCTGTACGCGTGAGCCTGGATATCGACGCCCAAACCAGTCACTGAAGCAGCCGGCCGCCGCTTCACTGCTGGTCCCGCGGGGCCCCAGGGTATGAATCATCACATCGCGCCAATCACCAACACCCAAATTCAAGAATTTACTGTCCATAGTCATGACTCTCCAGAGCGATCAATTGGATACCGGGCTCAACCAATGGGCGTATTTGCTAATCCGACCTCTTACCGTTTCCTGGTAGAGGCTCCTGATCGCAGCGCTTATTTCACCCACCCCGCTCTCTTGCAGCACGTAGTGATCGATTTGCGTCACGGGTACGATCTCGACGCCGGTACCGGCCAGGAAACACTCGTCGACCGAAAACAGTTCGGAAAACGAAATATCCCGCTCGACGACTTTCAATCCCAATTCTTCCCTGGCCAGGGTCATCACCGAATCGCGGGTAATGCCCTCAAGAATATGGGCACTCAACGGTGGCGTGATAAGACAACCGTCTTTCACGACGAAGACATTGGAAGTCGTCGACTCGGCCAGATTGCCGTGCACGTTCAACATCAACGCATCGTCAAAACCATTGCGTTGCGCCGACTCCATGGCCAACGCCGAGTTGGCATAGCTGCCGGTGATTTTGGCCCGCGCGGGAAGCGAAACATCGGGAATACGCCGCCAACTCGAGATGGCGCAGCGAATACCGCCGGCAGGCATGTAGGCGCCCATGGCCAGGGTATTGATCACCAGGCCCGTGCTGACCCCGGAGAGCTTCACACCAAAACCGACCCCAGGCAGCAGCGCTTTCTTGTAGGCCAAGGGCCGGATATAGCTCTCGGTCGAGGCCTCGTTACGTCGCAGTAAATCGAGGATGATTGCCTTCATCTCGGCGCGACGCGGCAGGTTTTCCAACTGCAGCAACCGGGCTGAATTCTCCAGCCGCTTCAGGTGATCATCCAGCCTGAAGACATTCAACTCACCGTTACTGGCGACATAGGCACGAATGCCCTCGAAGACAGCAGTGCCGTAATTGAATGCCTGGGTCGTTACCGGAATCAGCGCTTCGGCAGCGGCGACCACCTGACCGTCAAAGTACACCCAAGGATGAGGCTTGCGCTGGGTAACCGGGGTATTGCCGGACACATCGGTCATGATCAGGCCCTCCGCGCGGCAATGGTCAATGCGGTTTCGCGCTCGTTGTTGTCGCTACCGCTGCGCTTGTCGTGGAGCCTGGCGGCCTTCCAGCTGACCATCGCCGCAGTGCCGGTAACGGCATCGGTGGGGCCAACGGTGATGTGGACACGGGCGCCGAGCCTGGCTGCCATGGAGCTGGCAACGGCCTCGAGGTCGTTGTCGAACACGGTGTTCTGCTGCAACTCCAACGTCACGCTCAGCTGATCGTCGCCGCCCACGGTTTCCACCTGGATGTGGTAATCCAGGCAGCCTTTGAGGTGCTCGAATAGTGCAGCCTCAACGTCGTAGGCGCAGTGATTGTGGCCGTTGATGACCAACGTATCCCTGACCCGACCGATAGGAATGATCTGCCAATGCCCCTTGCCCATCACCTGAGCCCTGACCATATCCCCGGTGCGATAGCGAATCAGTGGTTTTTGCCCTTGGTAAAGATGGGTAATGACCAATTCGCCGGTCATTCTCGAACTTTCGGGCTCCAGCACTTTCCCCGTCAGCGGGTTGACCACCTCATAGACCACGTTCAAGGGAACGGTGCAGAGATTGCCATCCTTGTCGCAGGCGGCCAGGATCGACGACTCTTGCGAGGCATACATGCAGTTGTACACCGCACTGCCCCACACATCGCCAATATTGCGCAGCAATGCAGGAGTGGTCAGTTCACCCAGGGTGAAAATCAACTTTACGCCCAGGTCCGAGGGGCTCTGGCCCTTTTTGATCAAATGCCTGGCCAGACTGATGGCGACTGCCGGTGTGCAGACCAGGGCCGTGATCTTCAGCTCCCTGATCAGCGTGACCGCACGATCCAGCCCGACAACGGGCGATCGCGGCCACATTTTCACGACGGTGTGGCCAAGGCTGCGACAAACGTCTTCAAACGTATCGCCGGTCGAGTGCAACTCCGTAGGCCCCATCACGCCGACAATATGTTGCTGACCGTGTGCACGAAACAGCTCGCTGTAACGAAGGATCAGCGGCGTGTTATTGAATATCGAGTCATGCTCGTTGCGCGGACAAGGTGTCGCCGCTCCGGTAGTACCGGTGGTTTCGTAGTAGATCCAGGCGTCCGTCAATGGCGCTGCCGCCATGCCATGACCGGCCTCGCGCAAATCGTTCTTGGTGGTGAACGGCAGTTTCCGGAACGCATTCCAGTCGAGTTCATCTATGGCACTACTGGATAAACCAGACAATCTATCCTGATAAAAAGGCGAATACGCCTTGACATAGCGGAGTATGTTTTTAATACGCCCAAGCTGAATATCATTCAATTCCCCGACGGAGATACCATCCTTCTCAAACACTGCATGTTGCTGATGAACTGTACGTGCCAACTCCAGAAGCTCAGGCTTGAATAAAGCGTACACTACAACCTCCTTGTCATTTGAACAGCGAAAGATTACCGGTCAACTTGCTGATTTTTTTCTTCGGCCCGATCAAGCCGATGGCAACCAACTCTATGGCTGAACTGTCGGCCTCGGAGATACGCGTCTCATACTCCTGATACGTCTTGCAGGATTGCGCCAAGGCGCTGAATGGCATGATGTGGATTTCATCATCCGCCAGCGCTTTCTCTTGAAGTTCCTGCAAATACTCATTGGTGGACAGCAGAATCGGCAACGGTGCGTAGATGACGCCGGGGTAATTGATATTGTCACGGCTTTGCATGTCCGGTCCGACCAGACCTTCTACCGAACGCCCCAGGCTAACGCCGATAACGCTGACGGCATTGGCCGCATGCCCCAGCCCCAATGCTTTGTCGACGACAATCACGCATTTGTGAACGGCAGCATCGAAATTCATTGAATCCTCCACAACTGTCAATAAGCCTTCAGTTCTTCGAGTGTTGTCACACCGAAATCAGCCCAACCATCGAGCAACCCGACAAACTTCGTAGTGTCACTACCAATATCAACATCAACCACCTGCCAACTGGCAATTCTTTGCCACTTCATTACACCCTGCAGATGATTGGGATGCGTCAGAAACGCGGAGAGCGTCTCTTGCGTTTCAAATAACCCCATCACGACAAAGTCCATGGCCTGTTTGCGCAGACTTATATTCCTGCCGCACGCCCAGCCGACGATTTCATTGATATGAAGTGGGTGCTGACGTGTCGATGCTTCTGCATCGATGACTTCGTCGTCGCACCATTGAAAGGGTTCATCAAACTTGAAAAAAACCAGATGAAGAATCATTTATCACCCTGGGATCGCGCCCTCCGGAAAAGGAAGCGATCAACTGTGGTTTATTTATTCAACGACGCGTCCGGCATCGGTTTTTACGTAGAGGCTAAAGCGTGGCAACTCCAACATCAGAAGTTGAAAAAATCTTATCCCCTTTAGCAGGAGAAAAATTTTCTATTTTAATTGCTGGAAAGATGACTTCTGGTAGGATCTACCTCTTTCTCACAGGGACGCGGAATTTATGACCGATCAGACGCTAAATCTGACAGATGTCAAAATCCTTACAGCCTTGCAACAGGACGGCARGATCACCAACCAGACCTTGGCCGACCAGATCGGCATGTCTGCCTCGCCCTGCTGGCGCAGGGTCCGGCAGCTGGAAGAACATCGCTTTATTCAGGGTTACAGGGCGGTGCTCGACCGACGCAGGATCGGGTTGGGAGTGATGGTGTTCATCCGGGTCAGCATCGACCATCACAGTGCAGCCGAGGCCCGGAAGTTCGAGCAGGAAGTGATGCAGCTGGAGGATGTGGTGGCGTGCTACAGCATCGGTGGCGACGCTGACTTCCTGTTGCAGGTAGTGGCACGCGATCTCGACTCGTTTGCCGACTTCGCGATGTCGGTCATCCGACAGTTGCCCGGCATCAAGGAGATGCAGAGCATGTTCGTGCTCAAGGAGATCAAGCCTTTCGTGTCGTTCCCGGTCAAGCGCTCCCAAGAAGCCTGAGTAGACCTCCCACCAGGGTAGAGGCCTGCCCTGTGTTTCCGGAATGCAATCTGTAGCAGCTGCCGAAGGCTGCGTTCGGCTCGGTCCGCGTTCGGGCGCAGCAGTCGTGAGTCCGGCTGCCGCAGTGTACCTGACACACCGCAATTGCTGATTTTACGACTGCTTCGCAGCCGAACGCAGCCTTCGGCAGCTGCTACAAAGAATGCGTCGCGGCTGAAATTGCTTAAGTGAACAGCATTACAGCGCTGGACGTAGCATCCGCCGCACCTTTTTCACCTCAATTCGCTTTCCCGGATCAGTTTCTTATTGATCTTCCCGACACTGGTTTTAGGAATTTCGGCGACGAACTTGAACTGCTTGGGGATCGCCCATTTGTTGATGCGGCCACGCTCGACAAACCCTTGCAGATGCACCTCCAGGATCTTGCGGTCGAGATATTGCCCAGGCGCGCACACCACCAGCGCCATCGGTCGTTCACCCCATTGCTCATCGGTAATGCCCACGACCGCGACTGACATGACGGCCGAGTGTTCGCTGATCAGGCTCTCCAGCTCCAGAGAGCTGATCCACTCCCCTCCCGTCTTGATGACGTCCTTGATTCGATCCTTGATTTCCACCCCGCCCAAGGCGTCGATAGAAGCGATGTCACCGGTGTGCATCCAACCGTCGCGCCACAACTCGGCGCCCTTTTCGGGCGCCTTCCAATAACCTTGAGTCAGCCAGGGTGCACGGACCACAATCTCGCCCAGGGACTCTCCGTCGTGAGGCACATCATTGCCGCCGGCATCGACGATTTTAAGATCGACCATCGGCACGGGTGTCCCGGTCTTGATGCGAATGGCCAATTGGGTTTGGGTGGGCAGTTCCAGCTCCTCATCGCGCAGGTACGTTGTGCAAAGCAACGGGCAGGTTTCCGACATGCCGTAGCCGCTGTGTACGCGCATGCCTTTGGCGCTCGCCTCGCTGGCAATGCCCAGCGTCAGGGCGCTGCCGCCCAGGAGCATTTTCCAGCCATCGAAACGGGTTTGAGCCGCTTCCTCGCAGCCCAGGATCATTTGCAATAGGGTCGGCACACAATGGGAAAACGTGACGCTCTCTTCTCGGTACAGCCTGACCAAACGGTTGGGCTCATAACGACCGGGGTACACCTGCTTGAGTCCCATCAGGGTGGCAACATAGGGCACCCCCCAGGCATGCACGTGAAACATCGGGGTGATTGGCATGTAGACATCATCGGAACGCAGCAGCGGCAGACCTTGATAGACACCCAGCGTGCCCACCGCATTCAAGGTGTGCAGCACCAACTGGCGATGAGTGAAATACACGCCTTTAGGGTCTCCGGTGGTGCCCGTGGTGTAGAACAGGGTCGCCACCGAGTTTTCATCGAAGTCAGGGAATTGGTACTGGTCTGCCGCTTGAGACAACAGCTGCTCATACTCCCCCAGCATGGGTAGAGACGTGTCGATTGCCGTGTCGTCAGTCAGCTGGACGTAGCCTTTGACGGTACTGAGCTGTCCCTGAATCTGCTCGACCAGGGGCAGGAAATCATCATGCACCAGCACCAGATCATCCTCGGCGTGGTTCATGGTGAAGAGCACCTGATCCGCAGAAAGACGAATATTCACGGTGTGCAGCACCGCGCCGATCATCGGCACGGCAAAGAAACATTCCAGGTAGCGATGGCTGTCCCAGTCAAGCAGGGCCACCGTATCCCCGGCCTTGACGCCGGCAGCGGTCAAGGCGTTCGCCAACCTGCGAATCCGTTGGTTGAGGGTCTGGTAGCTGTAGCGCAGCTTGTCGGCGTATACGATTTCCCGACCCGGTTCGTAGCGCACGCCGGACAGCAACAATTGCTTGATCAGCAAGGGATAGGCATAGGCGCCGTCAGCGGGCGGAATTATTTTTGTCGCCATCATGGTTGGGGTTCCTTGTCCTTTCGATCAGAACTGCACGGCGTCCAGCGCGTAGAGGCATTCGCTGCCGGCCTTGACCGAAGCGCTCAACGAGTGGATGCGCGGCAGCAGACGGGCAAAGTAGAAACGTGCGGTGCCGAGCTTGCTGGCGTAAAAATCATCCTCGGCCTGTTTGCCCATAGCCGCCTTGGCCATCAGGGCCCACATGTAGGCATAGGCGGTGTAGCCAAACACCTGCAGGTACTCGACCGAGGCGGCACCGATTTCGTTCGGATTGTTCTGTGCCCGATCCAGCAACCACGCGGTCAACTCGTCGAGTGTGTCCACGGCAGCGCTCAACGGCTTGCAGAACTCGCCGAGGTCAGTGCTGGCGTTGGCGATGAAGTGGCGAATCTCGGCGGCGAACAAACGGTAAAGCGCCCCGCCACTGCCAACAATCTTGCGCCCGGCGAGGTCCAGTGACTGGATGCCGTTGGTGCCTTCGTAGATCTGAGTGATCCGCACATCGCGAACCAATTGCTCCTGTCCCCACTCGCGGATGTAGCCGTGACCACCGAAGATCTGCTGGCCATGCACCGTGGTTTCCAGCCCCATGTCGGTGAGAAACGCCTTGGCCACCGGGGTCAGCAACGACACCAGTTCTTGGGCACGGGTGCGGGTTGACGCATCGTCGCTGTACTTGGCGGTATCCAGTTGCAGGGCCACGTAACTGGAAAACGCCCGCCCGCCTTCGTTCAAGGCCTTCATGGTCAACAGCATGCGCCGTACATCCGGGTGCACGATGATCGGATCGGCAGCCTTGTCCTGGTTCTGTGCGCCCGTCGGCGAACGGCTTTGCAGACGGTCACGGGCGTATTCGACCGCGTTCTGGTACGAACGCTCACCCAACGCCAACCCCTGGATACCCACGCCCAGACGTTCGTAATTCATCATGGTGAACATTGCGGCCAGGCCTTTGTTCGGCGCATCGACGATCCAGCCGGTCGCCCCGTCAAAATTCATCACGCAGGTGGCGGATGCCTTGATGCCCATCTTGTGCTCGATTGAACCGCAGGACAGCGCGTTGTGCTCGCCCAGCGAGCCATCGGCATTGACCAGTACCTTGGGCACCAGAAACAGCGAAATACCTTTAGGGCCCGCAGGCGCATCCGGCAATCTGGCCAGCACCAGGTGAATGATGTTTTCGCTCAGGTCGTGTTCGCCACCGGTAATGAAAATCTTGCTGCCGCTGACCTTGAAACTGCCGTCGGCCTGAGGTTCGGCCCGGGTGCGAATCAGGCCAAGATCGGTACCGGCATGGGCCTCGGTCAGGCACATCGAACCGGTCCAGGTGCCGGCGTACAGGTTCGGCAGGTAACGCTCCTTGAGTTCCTGACTGGCGTGGGCATTGATCGACAGGCACGCCCCGGCGGTCAGCATCGGGTACAGGCCAAACGACAGGCTGGCGCAATTGACCATCTCCTCGACCTGGGCCGAAATGGCCTTGGGCATGCCCATGCCACCAAATTGTGGGTCGCCGCCGACACCCACCCAGCCGCCCTCGGCGAACGCCTGGTACGCCGCGACAAAACCGTCCGGTGCAGTCACCGTGCCGTTGTTCCAGGTGCAGCCTTGTTCGTCGCTGCTGCGGTTCAGCGGTGCGATCACTTCGGCGCTGATCTTGCCGGCCTCTTCGAGGATCGCGGCGGCTGTCTCTTCATCGATCACCTCGGCCAGGCCGGGCAGTCGGGCCCATAGCCTGGACACTTCGAAGACCTCGTTGAGGACGAAATGCATGTCGCGCAAGGGGGCTTTGTAATCAGACATCGTTGGCTTACTCCGCAATAGCCCGGGCGTGATGCATGCCCGAAGGTTGGGTTGGCGCGGTTGCACCGGCATGCCCCTGAGGGGCCTCCGGGACAGGACGACGATTAAGCGACGCCCCCCGCAGCAGGAAATACGACAGGGCAGGAATCAGAATCAGCGCGCCGAGCATGTTCCACAGGAACATGAAGGTCAGCAGGATGCCCATGTCCGCCTGGAACTTGATCGGCGACCAGACCCAGCACACCACGCCGGCCGCCAGGGTGATGCCCACCAGGCCCACGACCCGACCGGTAAACGACACGGCATTTCGATAGGCCTGGGCCAGCGGCAGGCCTTGACGCTGGTAATGCAATTGCACACTGAGCAGGTACAAGGCGTAGTCGACACCGATCCCCACGCCCAGTGCGATCACCGGCAGGGTCGCGACCTTCACGCCAATGCCCATGACCACCATCAACGCCTCGCAGAGGATCGAGGTCAGCACCAGCGGCAACAGCGCAACCAGCGTGGCGCGCCAGCTGCGGAAGGTCATCAGGCAAAACAGCGTCACCGCCGCATAGACGTAAAGCAGCATGGTGCGATTGGCCTCGCGCACCACGATGTTGGTCGCGGCCTCAATACCGGCGGTGCCGGCGGCCAGCAGGAACTGGCGGTCATCGCTGCTGTTTTCCCGGGCAAAGGTCTCGGCGATCCCGACCACTGCATCCAGGGTCTCGGCCTTGTGGTCCTTGAGAAAGGCAATCACCGGCATCAGCGAGCAGTCGGTATTGAACAACTCTGGGGAGTTGACCGAGGCTTGCTGCGCGGCGTAGTTCAAGACGTCCTGGTTGCGCTGGATACTGTTGAGCTTGGGGTTGCCCTCATAGGTCCCGGCCGTGATCTGGCGCACGGCATTGACCAGCGAGGACGTCGCCTGCACGCCCGGATACTGCTGCAGTTCCCAGGCCAGACGGTCGGCGAGGACCAGCGTCTTATAGTTCAGGCAGCCTTCCGCAGGCGTCTTGATCATCACCGCGAACAGGTCGCTGGATAACGCGTAGTGACGGGTGATGTAGGCGTTGTCACGGTTATAACGCGAATCGGCACGCAACTCCGGTGCGCCACTTTCCAGGTCGCCGATCTTCAGGTGCTGGCTGATGACGAAGCCGCCGATGCCCATCAGCAATGCGATCAGTACGGCGCCCGTGGCCCACTTGCCCGTGGTGAAGCGATCGAGCCAGTCCCACAGTTTGCCAAAGCCCTTGTGTCCGTCCGCCCGGGTGTCGATGGTCAAGGCGCGCTCTGCAGCCTTGGCGCCGACGCCGACATAGGAAAGCGCCACGGGCATCAGCAACAACGAGGTAAAGATCAGCACCGCAACACCGATGCTGGCGGTGATGGCCAGGTCCTTGATCACCGGTATGTCGATCAGCATCAGCACGGCGAAACCCACCGCGTCGGCCAATAGCGCGGTGACGCCGGCGATGAACAGACGGCGAAAGGTGTAGCGGGCGGCGATCAGTTTGTGGGTGCCCCGGGCGATGTCCTGCATGATCCCGTTCATCTTCTGCGCCGCGTGGGACACACCGATGGCGAAGACTAAAAAAGGCACCAGCACCGAGTACGGGTCGATGGCATAGCCCAGCCAGGCAACGATGCCCAGTTGCCAGATCACTGCGACCAGCGAGCAACCGACCACCAGCAAAGTGCTGCGAACGCAGCGGGTGTAGAGAAAAATAATCACCAGCGAGGTGATCACGGCCAGGCCGAAGAACATCATCACTTGAATCAGGCCGTCGATCAGGTCGCCCATCAGTTTGGCGAAACCGATCACCCGGACCTTGTACTGGCCCTTGCCCTCCTCCCCGGCTTTGCGCGCGGCACTGTCGCCGGCGAACTCGATCCTGTCGCGCAACTGCTCTTCAAGCATCTGCGAGAACCCGTGGTAGTTGATGCGCTGACCGCCGGCCGCGGCCTTGTCCAGCAACGGGACGATCAGCATGCTCGACTTGAAGTCACTGGCCACCAGGTTGCCGACGAGTCCGGCGCGGGAAATGTTCTGGCGCAACTGTTCTATTTGCTCAGGCTTGCCCTCATAGGTATCGGGCATCACCGGGCCACCCTGGAAGCCTTGTTCGGTGACTTCGGTCCAGCGCACCGCCGGGCTCCACAACGACTTCATCCAGGCGCGATCGACGCCTTCGGTGAGGAACAGCTGATCGTTGACCTGTTTGAGCACGTCCAGATAAGCGGGGTCGAAGATATCGCCGCGGGTGTTCTCGACCACCACGCGCACCGAGTTACCCAAACCGCGCAGTGACTGACGGTTCTCCAGGAAATTCTGGATATACGGCTGGCTCTGCGGAATCATTTTCTCGAAGCTGGGGCGCAGTTCCAGGCGCGTTGCGGCCATGTAGCCCAGCACCACAGTGGCTAGCGCCATCAGCAGCATGAACAGCGGGCGATAGTTGAACACCATCCGCTCCAGCCGGTTACCGGAGTGGTGGTCGAAGTCACGCACGTCGCGGATCACCGGCATGGTGTCTTGTTTGATATTGCCCATGACTGGGTTCTCGCTCTAAGGGTTCGAGGTCTTATTCTTTGGGCAGTGCCTGTGCACCACGACTGCCAACCACCACCAGCGCGCCATCGGCGGCCTGAGCAGCGCCGGCTACCGGTGACGGTTCGGGTTGCCGCACCAGGCGCATGTCTGCGCCAGTCCCCTGACTGACCAGCCTCTGCCCGCCCTGGGTGAACAAGCGGTAATGACCGTTGCCGTCGACGATGCCGGCGGTGATGCTGACGTGCAGGCCACTGTCGAGCGCAGTCCAGCTGAGGCCGCCGTCCGAGCTGCGCAACACGTTGCCGCGCAAGCCATAGGCAATCACTTCGCCGGGCTTGCCAACCACGCCGAAAAAACTGCCTTGATAGGGTGTTTGCACGGCGGCGAAGCGTTGATGAGCCTCATCCCATTTGAGCAACAGGCCCTGCTCACCGGCGATGTACACCCCATCGCCGGTAGAGGCGATGGCGTTGAGGTGGAAGCCCTGCGGGTTGTCGGTGCGATCCTGAAACGGTGCCCAGTTCTGGCCACCGTCCTCGGTACGCAGGATCAGGTTGAACACACCGACCACATAGCCGAGGCGGTCGTTGGCGAACCAGACGTCGAGCAAGGGTTTATCAGCGCCCTGCTCGACCAGTCGCTGGCCTTCGGCAGCCAGCAGTGGCCATTGTTCGTTGCCGGGTTCTGCACTGGCCAACGTCCCATAATGCTGGACCAGCAAGGCACCGATCTGGCGGCCGTCCAGTTGCTTGCGCCAGGTTGCCCCGGCGTCGCTGCTGTGCAACACCACGCCGTCGTTGCCGACCGCCCAGCCCTGCAGGGCAGAAGGGAAATTCACCGCCGTGAGATCGGCACTCACCGGCACCACAGCTTGCTGCCAGTGTTTGCCAGAATCATCGGAATAGAGAATGTGGCCACGTTGCCCGACCGCAACCAATCGCTCACCCGCCCGCGCCATGCCTGACAACGGGCTGCTGACCGCCAGGGCGCTGGCCCTGGCCGGCAGATCCAGCACATCGACATAACCGGCCGCCTGGGTCAGGCCCTGCAACATTGCAAACAAGATGCCCAGCGCCCACTGCAGGTACCTTTTGTACGAACACATACCGCGTCCTCTTCGGATAGCCGCGCCGGGACACACAACCGTGCAGCCCGACGTTCAAACCAGGTGTTCGCTTAGCGAATGCCGGACCCCGCCAGGGACTCCGGCGACCACTGCGCCTTGGAGAGCGGATCGATGTACTTGATGCCGCCGTAAGGCCCCACCACACCGTTGATGTTGTAGGAGCCACCGACCAGGTCGTAGATCATGAAGGGCGTGGAATCCGGGATCTGCTTGTCATAGCTTTGGCTGAGGAACGCGAAGGAGCCTCGGTACAGCTGACCACGGGCGTCGTACTGATCGGAGGCCAGAGCGGTCCAGCTGTCTTCATCCAGGTAGAAACGACGCTTCTGATAGATGTGCCGCGCACCCGCCTTGAGGTTGCCCTCCACCACCCAGACCCGGTGTTTTTCCCAACGCACGTAGTCGGGTGCCAGGTGATTGGCGGTGGTCAGTAACTTGGGGTCCTGGGCGTAGGTCAGCTTGTAGGTGTTGTAGGGCACGATCATTTCTTGCTTGCCCACCAGCTTCCAGTCATAGCGGTCGAGTGCACCGTTGAACACAAAGACATCGTCGTAAGTGCCCGCACCGGCAGTGCCGGGGTTAGGCGTGTCGTAGGCCAGGTTCGGTGCCAGTTTTACCCGACGCTGGCCAGGCAAGTACTGCCAGCCACGACGTGGCTGCTGCAACGGGTTGGCGGCATCCTTGAGCATCACCGCTTCGCCGGCCCGGCGCGCAGGGCCGGTGTAGGACAGCTTCATCTGGTAGTACACGTCGGCGCTGCTGATCGGCTGCGCCAGGTTTTCGTAGATCGGATAGGAAATGAACGCCTGCCCGGTGGTTGCCAGGCTCGGCACTCCCGCGGAGTCGACGTTCCACGAGTCGTACTTGGAGTTGATGCTGACGCCCTGATAGCGCAGCAGGAAGTTCCACATCGCCTCATTGCCCGACTGCGGGATCGGAAACGGCACACCCGGCAGCACGTTGTCGATCGCCAGTCCGCCCTCGAGGGACTTGGCGCCGGTGGCATTTTTCACGCCATTGTCCAGCACGGCCTTGGGCAGTGCGACGGTACGGTGGGTTGGATAGACATTGACGTGGAAAGTGGGGAAACGCTTGGCCAGTTCCACGGTGGTCGCCGTGAGTTGGCCCTTGTACTGATCGACGTTTTTGCCGTCGATCACCAGCAGTGGTTTTTCGTCGGCAAAAGGGTCCGGGCGCATGCTGTCACCGGTTTTGAAACTGGCCGGCGGCGTGGTCAAGCCACCCGAGTAGGCAGGAATGGAACCCTCGGCATTCCCGGCTTTTTCAGCCCCGACCAGGGTCAGGCTGCTGCCCAGCCTGGCGGCTTCCTGAGTCGATACAGCGGCCTGTGCCTGAGCGGCAACCGCCATGGCCAGGGAAACGCCCAGCAAAGTACGCACGAATTTCATGTTGTTATTCTCCTGCTCAGGTGACTAAGCCATTCGTGAATCAAAAGGTGGTTTTCATCGTCAGGTAAACCGCGCCACGGTCTGCGGTGGTTGCGCCACCGCCGGAAAAGGCCGAGTAGCCACCGCCAAAACACGCGTAGTTTTCGTTGCCGCTGAAGGCGTTCGGTGTGGAGCCGTCACCGCTGCCGGTATTGGCCGCGCCGGTACTGACGCCGCTGACGTCACACTTGTCGGTCTTGCCGAAGGAATCCACGTACTTCAGGTCGACAAAGTATTTGTTGTACACAACGGCCCCGACGCCGACCGCATAGTTGCCGGTGTCTTTGGCACCGCCACCGGACACCGGTGAAACGCCGGCAAGCCCTACGTTGATGGACATCGGCATGTTGAAGTCGACACCCGGGAAGACCTGGTACCAGGTCGGCGTGAAGTTGGCTGCAATGCCCCAGTTGTCCCGGGTCGGCGCATCGACGCCGCGGTAACTGCTGTTGCCCTTGTAGAGCGCCTGATTCTTGCTATCGAGTTTGAGCAGGTTGCTGTAATACAGCTCGGTGAGCAGGGTTGCCGAATCGAACACCGGCGTCTTGGGCAGGGTCATCAGGCCGTTGAGTGTCCAGTGCAACGTGTCACCGGTGGCACTCATGCTGTCGCCCTTGTCCGGTACGTCATAGACGATACCGGTCTGCGCCGTACGAGCCGGCAACAGGCCCAGGCCGGCCCCCAGTCCCAGCGGTCCGGTGGAACTGAGAATCGCCGGGATGCTGGCCAGCGGCATGTTGTGACGGATGTTCAGGTCGGAGCCGACACTGACGCCGCCTATCTCTTTCGACAGGCTCAGACCGAAGATGTGGATGTTGTCGGCATAGGCCAATTGATAGGTGCTGGTACTCAACGAATTAAGCGTGTTGACGACAGCCGGCACCATGCCTGCAGGCCGGGTTCCATTGGGATTGGCCGATGTCACCCCGGTAGCGTTCAACCAGGCTTGAGGCAAAATGTCCGAGGTCTTGCGGTAATAGAAGCCGAGCGTACCGTCCAGCCAGGCAGGCGACCACTTGGCCATCACGCCCCAGTCTCCGCTTTTATCCGGCGTCAGGTCGTGGCCACGACGCACGTTGGTCAGCCCGTTGCACGGCGCCAGGCCACAACCCAGAGGGCTGCCGGGTACCACGGCATTGGTGTTGCCCAGCAGGAACGACTGCGCACCGAAACCGACCAGATCGGAACCGCCGTAGTAGGTACCGGCCTCCGGCAGGCGGGCGGCATTCCAATCCAGGAAGTACTGGGCACCCACCGTCAACTCGGGATTGACGGTGAACGACATCGACAGCTGGTTACGCGGAACGAACAGTTCCTTGGCTTCGGTACCGGGCGATGCCGCCAGTTTGGCCAGGTCCAGGCCGGACTGGCCATAGCTGATCGAATGCACCGGGTTGAGGATGGTTTCACCCCAGAACACGTTGTGCTGACCGGCCTTGACGCTCAACAGCGACTCCTCGCCCACTTCGGTGCTGTAGAACACGAAGGCATCGAGGATTTCGCCGGAAGGACCGGTGTAGTAACGCTGGGCGTAGTTGCTCAGGTGGGGGCTGCCATTGCCGACATTGTCACCGGTGACCGCGGCAAGGCGTGGGTCGTTGGCGACCAGACCCGACTTGGCGTCGTTGCCGTTGACGAACGGATTGGCGTTCGAACCGGTGTTCTCATATGCCTTGTCGTACCAACTGGCAGCACTGAGGCGAAAACCCATGCTGTTCTTGTAGACCACGTCCATCTCGGTCAACAGGTCAATGCGGTTAGTGATGTTGGTTCCGGCCTTGCGGAAGTTGTAGTCGCCATCGTTGTTGTTCGGCGTCCCCAACATGCGCTTGTCGGCGTTTTCGGTGCGCACGCCGTAGTTGTATTTGACGGTGTTATCAAAACGCGCGGTCCAGTCCGGGTTACCCGTATCGAGTTCGACTGCATGCGCCGCCGGCATGGCGGCGGCCAGGATGGTCGAGGCCAACACGCTGTAACGCGAGGGTGTGAACCCGAGACGCTTTTTATTGTTGTGCATTGCGTTGTCTCCGCTTTTTTGTAGTTGTTTTAAGCGCAGCCGCCCTCACGCAACCGCTTGTTCCAGTGGTTTGCGTTTTTCAGGAATGAGGGCAATTGCCGAAGGCCTTCGGCCAACCGGCGCCTGAACTAGCGGTCCAACTCCAGGATGAGTGCTTCGGCTTGCGGCCAGCGGCCATAGCCCGCCGCCGGATTGAGATGGCCCACGTCACCCAGGTTGAGCAGTTCGCTGCCCCAGCCCTCAGCCAGACGAGTGACGGCTTCCAGACTGGCGAGGTGGTCGTTGGTACTGGCGGCCATCAGGCTGCGGAACGGCAGAGGCTCTTTGGGTAGAGGATTCCAACCCTGGGTACGCAGGGTTTCAGCGGATGGGTAGCCTGGCGGCCAATCGGCATCGAGATCCGGAGGTGCGGCCAGCAGCGCGCCCTTGATCGGCCGGCTGTGCTGCGCAGCCCAGTGCGCGACCATCAACACACCGGCACTGTGGGCCACCAGAATCAACGGCCCTTCGATCTGCGTAAGTTCCTGCTGGATCGCCTGGACCCGCTTGCCGCAGTCGAGCTTGTCGGTTTCAAGTGGCGGCACACTGCGCACCTTGCTCAATCTGGCCTCAAGCAGCGTTTGCCAATGTTCGGCAACGTGCTCGCGCAGGCCCGGTACGATCAGAACGGTTGCGGCAGTCTGCAGTTTGTCCACATCAACACCTTCGCTTTCTCGATGACTCGACTGGCTCTATCGCCAGGGGCTTTTTGTAGGACTGACATTAAAGAGCGCCCACCCGAGGCGCTTTTCATTGGACGTCAGTCACTTTTCTTTTGATGACAGATTTCCAGGCGTTGGCGTGGCGCGACCGCTGGTAAAAAAACCGACAGGTCCGATCAAGACCGCGGTAATCAACGGGTCAGCGTCGATTGCCGCATAAGTCGGTGCTCAATCCCGACAGATCCGGAGGAGCGCCATCGATGACGTCATAACTGTTCAATTGATGATGTGCTGGATATAGTCGCCACGCTCATTTCCATCGGAATCTGCCCAGGAAAGACCTTCGCATGACCAAGCTTGTTCGCGCCGCCGTCTTGACCAACTACCTGGAGGTCAGTCAGTACCTGGGGTTCAATCCGCGCGACTTACTGGCTGTCGTCGGCCTGAGCAAGGCCCAATTGCAAGCCCCTGAACACCGGATTCCCATCGATGCCGCCGTGCGTCTGCTGGAGGAGTCGGCCGCCGCCAGCGGCTGTCAGAGCTTCGGCCTGAGCATGGCCGAATCGCGCCAGCTCTCGGACTTCGGTGTGGTCAGCCTGCTGCTCAGCCACCAGCGGACGCTGCGTGATGCTTTTCAAGTCGTGGTGCACTACCGTCATCTGCTGAACGACTCGCTGGCCATCTTCATCGAAGAGGCCGGCAAGATGGTGATCATTCGCGAAGAGGTGGTCACCGAATCACCGATGCCCAGCCGACAAGCCACTGAGTTGGCAATCGGCGTGATGTTCCGCCTGTGCGCCGCTCTGCTCGGTACGCACTGGCATCCCTACAGCGTCAACTTCACGCACCAGCCCCCCGACAACCTGCAACTGCATCGTCGTCTGTTCGGCTGCAATCTGGAGTTCGGCAGCGAGTTCAATGGCATTGTCTGTTCCGACGCCAGCCTCGACATGACCAACCCCCATGCCGATCCAGCCATGGCTCGCTACGCCCAGAGTTACCTCGACTCACTGTTGAGCCACGAAGGACCGTCGATGCTGTTCGAGGTGCGCAAAGCCATCTACCTGCTGTTGCCGATGGGACGCGCCACCATCGAGCAAATTGCCCAGACCCAGGGCATGAATGTTCGGACCTTGCAGCGACGCCTCAAAGACGACGGCTGCGCCTTCAACGACCTGATCAACGACGTACGCCGCGACCTGGTGCTGCGCTACCTGGAAAACCCGAATTATTCGCTGGGCCGCATCGCCGACATGCTCGGCTACTCCATGGCGAGCTCCTTCACACGCTGGTTCATCACCCAGTTCGGCATGCCACCCGCCGCGTGGCGCAGCGCACAAAAACAGGCGGCCAAAGCACCAATGAACCCGACCATACTGCCCGGTTCCATCAAACCCTGAACCCATTGAATTGGACGCTGGGATTGCAAAAAAAAAGGCGACTGCTGGTACAGTCGCCGCGAAAGAACCGATGTTCATGACACCGCCCAAAAGCCCTGTGGCGAGGGAGCTTGCTCCCTCGCCACAGGGTATCAACTGGACAGCATTGAGGCTTGGCCGGGCTTAGAGCCCCCAGTCCAGCAACAGCAACACCAGGACCGCAAGAAACACCGTCTCCCCCACCATCAGCAGGATCGGCTTGATGCCGACGGCGGCCAGCTCCTTGAGCTGGGTCTTCATGCCCAGCGCGCTGATGGAAACCACCAGGCTCCAGCGCGACAGTTCGTTGACCGATCCCTGCACCGCCGGCGCCACCCATCCCGTGCTGTTGATACAGGCCAGCAGCAGAAAACCGACGGCAAACCACGGCAGCAGCGGCGGCCGTTTGCCGGACGTGTCGGCGCCTTGCATACGCGTGATCAGGGTGGCGCAGAGGATCACCGGCAGCAGCATGGCGACCCGCATCAGCTTGACCACAGTGGCTATGTCGCCGGTCTCGGTCGACAGGCTGTAACCGGCACCGACTACCTGGGCAACATCGTGGATGGTACCGCCCAGGAACATCCCTGCAACTTGTGGCGACAACGACAGCCAGTTGGCAATCATCGGGTAAAGGATCATCGCCGTGGTGGACAGCGCCGACACCCCAATGACGGTGAACAGCGTGGCGCGTTCTTTCTGCGGATGATTGGGCAGCGCCGCCGCCAGCGCCATCGCAGCCGAGGCGCCACAGATTGCGGTAGCCCCACCGGTGAGCATGCCGAACAAGCGCTGAAAGCCCAGCGCCTTGGCCGCCACCACCGAGACACTGATCGTCACCACCACCAGAATCACCACCAGAGCAAAAGGCTTCCAGCCCAACGCGGCGATCTGTTCGAGGGTAATGCGCATGCCTAACAGGGCCACACCAATGCGCAACACGGTACGCGCCGTGAACTCGATGCCGGCCTTGCACGCGCCGTCACTGGCCAGGAAGTTGAGCGCCATGCCCAGCAACAATGCGAACAGCATCACCGGCGCACCGTAATGCTCGGATAAAAAGGAGGCTGCCGCCGCAACGATCAGACTGACGATGAACCCCGGTGCCAATTCGCGCGTTCGGCTATGGATATGGGTGAGAGCGATAGTGCTCATGGCGCGGATTCCTCAGAAACTATGACGATAAATGCCTGGCCGTCGACGACCTCGACCGGATAGCTGGTGACTTTGAGTTGGGTTGAATTGAGCAGGTAACCGCTGCGCAGATCGAAGCGCAGGCCATGGGCGCCGCATTGAATCACCCTCCCCTCAAGGCGTCCGCCGCACAGCGAGGCGCCCTGATGCGGGCAGCTGTCGTCGATGGCGAACAAGTCGCCCTCGATGTTGAACAACGCCAGGCTTTTACTCTCGAATTCAATTAGCGCACGGCCACCCGCCTGCGGGAGTTTTCCGGCGGGCACGGGTACACGCCGACTCATGCTGGCAGCCGTGAGCGATGGCTATCGAGCAAGGCTTCGCCCATGGCGCCAAACAGTACGTCGGCAGGCTGCGCGCCGACCACCGTCAGACGGCGGTCGAATTGAAAACACGGCACACCGCTGCCAGCGCCTGCCTCGTTGCCGACGTAAGGATCGCCGTCACCTTGCAGACAGTCAGCCACGGCACCCGCGTCGAAGCCACACGCCCGGGCGATGGCGATCAAGGTCTCATGACAACCCAGGTCCTCGCCGTACTGGAAGTACGCAGCGAACAGACGCTCAAGCAAGACATCACGTTGTGCCGTACTGCCCAGCACAGTGGCACGCTCCAGCAAGCGATGGGCATCAGCAGTATTGGGCATGGTGGCGATGCGGTTCAGGTCGATGGGCACTCCCACCGCCATCGCGGCCTGCTGCACCTGGGCCTGACGCATGCGTACGGCTTCAGCACTGCCCAGACGCTTGAGATAGAACTCGGTGAAGGGCTCACCCTGTACCGGCAGTTGTGGCAACAACTGCACCCCGTGCCACACCGTGGTGATTTCCACCCCCGCTTGCTGGATGCGCAGCAGGTCCTGCGCGTGCTCCAGTTGGCGCTTACCGATCAGGCACCACGGGCAGATAAAATCGAAGAACACGTCAATCCGTAAACGACCACTCACACCTTCACCTCTGACACAGCTTCACTAATCGAATCGTTGACCCGCTCACCCGCTAGCCGGGCGATATCCTTGTGGTAATGACACTTGGCATAAAAGAACACCGCCGCTGCCGCGATGCTGACCAGCGGCACCCATTGAAAAGCAGCCTGCAAGCCGATGACGTCCGACACCCTGCCGGTGATGAATGGCCCCGGGGCCAGGCCGAGCATATTGTTGGCCAGGGTCAGCGTGGCGAAGGCCGTGCCGTGGACCGAATGGTGGGTCAGGTTGGCAACCATCGCCCCGGCAGGTCCGGTGGTGCCGGCGGCRATCAGCATGCCCAGGCATATCAGCGCCAATTGCACAGGCCCCGCCGGCAAGGCGAACGCCGCCGACAGCAGCAGGCAGCTACCCAGGCAAAAAGCGATGGCCAGGGCGACCTTGCGCTCCGGCGAGTGCCGACACAGCCGGTCGCTGAGCATGCCGCACAGAATCATCCCCGCCCCGCTGCACAGCACAATGATCGCCGCGACACCGCCGGCCTTGTCCGTTGCCATGTCGTAATAACGATTGAGGTAGCTGGGCATCCACACAATCACGGTGCCGCCGACGAACAGTTGCAAGCCACTGCCGATATAGGCCGCGATCACTGAAGGGCTGGAACACAGCGTACTCAGCGGGCGCTTGACGGCTGCAGCCACCTTGTTCGCCGCTTGAGCCGCGCGTTGCGGGGCGATGCGCGCTTCCTTGACGATGATCGGGTAAAGCACCGCCAGCAACAGGCCGAACAGCGCCATGCCGGCGAACGACCAGCGCCAGCCCAGTTTGGCCGCGATAACACCGCCCAGCGCCATGCCCAGCACCGAGCCGAACATCCCACCTGCCATGAAGGCACTGGCCAGCGTTGCGCGCATGTGTTTGGGAAACACCGAAATCACTACCGCGATGCCAACGCTGCCGTAAGCCGCTTCGCCGACGCCCACCATGAAGCGGGCAATGAACATCTGCTGGTAGTCCTGCGCGAGCGCGCAGCCCAAAGTGGCCAGACTCCACAGCAGAGCCATCAACGCCAGGCTCTTGACCCGACCGAAGCGATCCGCCAGCAACGACAGGGGAAATGTCAGCAACCCCACCATCAAGGCGACAATGCCACTGAGCAGGCCGAGCTGACCGTCGCTCAGGGCCCACTCGCCCTTGAGCATCGGGAACACCGCGTTCAGCACCTGACGCGACATGTAATCGGAAATCAACAGGCCGAACGTCAATGCAAAGACAATCCAGGCATATGTGCGCGCAATACCGACACCACTGGCGTCGTCATCGTCCGCGGCGATTGGGTGAAAGGCCATGCAGCCTCCTCGAAACCTTGTTTTATTGTTGTTATCGAGCGTGTTGCAATGCAGCGAACGGAAGGCCATCGACCTCCCGCCTTTGTTGCCGGTCAGCCGCGTTGCGGCACACCTTTCTGGCCAGCCTTGCGGTTGGGGGCCATGCCGTTGGCCAACAGGGTTTCTTCGATACTCTGGTACTGCACACCGATGCGGTAGATCTCGCGGGCTTCTTTACCGCTGGCGATTTCGCGCCCCAGCTCATGGGCGACACGCACGGTTTGCTCGATCTGCTGCACGGAGCTGAAACGCTTGCCCTTCTGATCAATGATCGTGTCTTCAATACCCACGCGTGGGTGCAGCCCCATGGACAGCGCCATGACATTGAACGGCAGCACGTTCTTGAGCAGCGATTCGGCGGTCAGGGTGCAGCCGTCCGGCGCGCGGTGAACAAAGTTGAAGAAGTTGAACGGATTGGGGCCATCGAAACCGCCGCCGATGCCGATCCAGGTCAGGTTCAACGGCCCCATGTACACGCCCTTGCGCACCAGGCGCTCCAGGGTTTCCATGGCATGCATGCCGGTTAGCTGGAAATGCGGCTGCACGCCCGCCGCCATCAGCCGCCGCAAATGCTCCGCGACCCAGGCCGGGCCTGCTGGCACGGTCATCTCGCTGTAGGCTGCCTGATAGGCCGGATTCGCCAGGGACGTGCCTTCCAGGTATTCCGGATACAGCAGCTCCATGATGTTCATCTGGGTAGTGTTGATGGCCACCGTGACCTGATCCGGTTTTGGCGTCAGCTCCGCCAGCATGTGGCGCGTATCGTCAGACAGCCACTTGGCGGCTTCACCATCGCTTTCGGGCGCGAAGGAAATCGAACCACCGACCTGGATGATCATGTCCGGCACGGCTTCGCGCACACCGGCGATCAACTCGTTGAATTTGGACAGGCGCTTGGAACCCTTGCCGTCCAGTTCGCGCACATGCAAGTGCAACACCGTGGCACCCGCCTCATAGCAATCGACCGCCTTCTGCACTTGCTCATCCATGGTCAGCGGGATGTCTTCGGGAAAGTCTTCCGGCATCCACTCAGGGCCATACGGGGCCACGGTGATGACCACTTTTTCCATGTTTTCCGGGTGCAGGGAATCGTCGAAGAATTGCATGAGTTACTCCTTTTATTATGGTTGTACGCCCACGCCGGGGACGTGCCGGGCGAGCCTGTAGCAAGTACGAATGCAGAGACGGTCGATCAGAAAGTCTTGTCGCCGATGATCCCGGCACGCTCCATCTTGCGGTGGCACGGCGGGTAATCCATGACGGCGTAGTGCTGGGTGCTGCGGTTGTCCCAGATGGCGATGCTGTTGGGTTTCCAGCGCCAGCGCACCTGATACTCGGGGATGTACGCCTGGCTGATCAGGTAGCGCAGCAACTCGCTCGCGCCGGGGTTGGCGTCCTGGCCAAAACGTACCCGCTCAGGGGTGTGGTAGTTACTCAAGTGGGTGGTAAAGGCATTGACGAACAGCACCTTTTCCCCGGTTTCCGGGTGGGTACGCACCACCGGATGCTCGGCATCCGGGTACATCGCCTTGAGCGCCAGGCGTTTTTCGATCGGCATGGCGGCACCAAAGCTCGCTTCGATACTGTGGCGGGCGCGCAGATCGGCAATCTTCACCTTGATGTCATCCGGCAAGCGCCCGTAGGCCTCCACCATGTTGGCCCACATGGTGTCGCCGCCCACGGGCGGGCACTCTACACAGCGCAATACACAGCCCATCGGCGGCGCCTCGCGCCAGGTCGCATCGGTGTGCCAGGCATTCTCGTAGCGGTCCACCGGCTGGTCCGGACTTTTGTAGATGCGCACCAGGCCTGGATGATCCGGGTCACTGCCAGCCACCGGATGATCCTCCAGCTCGCCGAAGCGACGGGCGAAGGCCACGTGCTCGGCGCGGCTGATGTCCTGATCACGCAGGAACACCACTCGATGCTTGAGCAACTGAACCCGAATCTCGGCAAAAAGACCGTCGTCATGGAGGGCGTCGGCGAGGTTCACACCCATCAGTTCCGCGCCAATGCTGCAGGTCAACTGTTCGACTTTCATGGAGGGCGACTCCCTTAAATGACGAAGATGGATGAACCCGTGGTCTTGCGTGACTCCAGGTCGCGATGAGCCTGCACGGCATCCTGCAAGGCATAGTGCTGGTTAATCTCGATCTTGATTCGACCGCTGCCGACGAGGTCGAACAGTTCACCTGCCAGGGCGGCTTTTTCCGCCGGGTCGGCGATGTAGTCCGCCAGAGCCGGGCGGGTCATGAACAGCGAGCCTTTCATCGCCAGCAGCACCGGATCGAACGCCGGGATCGGGCCGGACGCCGTGCCGACACACACCATCAGGCCGCGGCGCTTGAGCGAATCCAGGGAGCCCATGAAAGTATTCTTGCCGACACTGTCGAACACCACGTTGACCCCAACGCCATCAGTCAATTCGCGAACGCGCTGGGCGACGTCTTCATGGCTGTAATTGATGACATGGTCGCAGCCATGAGCCCGAGCGATTTCACCCTTGACCTCGGTGGATACGGTACCGATGACCGTCAGGCCGAGCAGCTTGGCCCACTGCGAAACGATCAGGCCCACACCACCGGCAGCAGCGTGTAGCAGAATGCTGTCGCCGGCCTTGAAATCGTAAATGCGTCGCATCAGGTACGACGATGTCAGGCCGCGCATGGTCATGGCCGCGGCCGTCTCGAAACTGATGGTTTCCGGCAGCTTGATCAGCGGCGCGGCGGGGATCAGCCGCTCGGTGCTGTAGGCACCCAATGTATYGAGAAACCCGGTATAGGTGACGCGGTCGCCGACCTGTACGTTGGTAACCCCCTCGCCGATGGCCTGGACCACACCGGACGCTTCAACCCCCATGCCACTGGGCATCGGGATCGGGTAGGTGCCATTGCGAAAGTAGGTGTCGGCATAGTTCAGGCCAACCGCTACATGACGAAGACGGACCTGGCCTGGACCGGGTTCACCAACTTCGACCTCTTCATAACGAAGAACGTCGGGACCACCGGTTTCGTAGAAGCGTACGGCTTTGGCCATGTTGTCTTATTCTCCAGTCTGCAAGGTTGGCATGCTGCGTCGATTTGCGCTGACTGGACTCTAGGACGCAGCCTGGCGGGCCGCTTCTCATCAGACGACAATGGCTTTTCATTTCGTGACAGCTGCCCGGGGCGCGGCATCAACGCCTGCGATGGATGACTTATCCAGTGCCTCTCGATACCCTTGCGCACCTCGGGGCCTGACGGTGTTCCAGGTCAAACCACTCCCCATCCAGACGAGCAAGTCATGAAATCCCCTGCAGGTTTGCTGCTGTCGGGTATTGAGCTGGACCGTGCCAGCTCCATCCCCCTGTACCGCCAACTCTATTTGCAGATTCGCCAACAGGTTCTCAGTGGAAGAATTCAAGGGGGCGTGCGCCTGCCGTCAACCCGGACCTTGAGCAAAGAGCTCGCACTGTCGCGGATCACCATCCTCAATGCCTTCGATCAACTGATTGCCGAAGGTTTTCTGGCGTCACGGACCGGGGCCGGTACCTATGTCGGCAATGAGTGGGAAAACCGCGGAGTGGCCGACGATGAACGGCAGCGCCAGCCCCCCCGCCTGTCCGATCTGAGCCAGTCCATGCTGTCGTTGCGCAGCGATCATTTTCGAGGAGTTAGCTATGCCGACTGGGATCCGGCAAGCCCTACCTCGTTTCTGCCCAGCCACAGCACTTACGACGCGTTCCCGCAACACATCTGGAAGCGCCTGATGAACCGCCACCTGCACAAGCCGACCAAGGCCATGCTCGGCTATGGCGAACTGCAAGGCTTGCTGGCTCTGCGCAAGGCGATTGCCGAATACGTCTTTGATGCCCGAGGCATCGACTGCAGTGCTGAGCAGGTGGTCATCATTTCCGGCGCCCAGCAAGCCTTTAACCTGCTGGGCATGCTGTTGCTCAATCCACAGGACAGCGTGTGGATGGAGGATCCGGGGCATATCGCGGCGCGAATCGCGCTCCAGGCCCAGGGTGGTCTGGTGGTCCCGTTGCGTATCGACGAACAGGGGATCGACATCCAGCAAGGCCTGGCTCAGTGCCCAGACGCCCGCCTGGTGTTTACCACGCCGTCTCGCCAGCATCCCCTGGGCGTCACCATGAGTTATGCGCGGCGCCAGGAACTCATCGACTGGGCTGCGCACAACCAAAGCTGGATCATCGAGGACGACTGCGACAGTGAGTTTCACTACAACGGCCGCCCCCTGCCTGCGCTCTATGCGATGGATCAATGGGCTCGGGTGATCTATGTCGGAACGTTCAGCAAAGTGCTCTTCCCCTCGCTACGACTGGGTTACGTGATACTGCCGCAGGCCTTGATCGAACCCTTCTGTACCTTGCGGGCGGTCATGGATCGCAGCCCGCCCACGCTGCTCCAGGCCGTGACGGCAGACTTCATGCGCGAAGGCCACTTCCTTGGGCATATCCGCCGTATGCGTGCGCTGTACCAGGCTCGCCAGAAAGCACTGGTCGAGCAGCTGCAGCAACGGCTGGGCGGTTTCTTCAAGATCACCCCGGTGGAAGCCGGCATGCACCTGATCGCCTGGCTGCCGGCAGAGCTGGATGACGATGCCATCGCCAAGGAACTGGCCCGGCACAACATCCACACGTATGCCCTGAGCGACTACTGCCTTGAACATGTCCTGCCACCGGCCCTGTTGATCGGCTTTGCCGGCACGCCTGAAAGCCAGGCCGAGGAGCGCGTCGAAGCACTGGCCCAGGCCTTGTCCGACATGGGCTACCTGCAGCAGGCCACTTGAGGCAAGGCAAGTGGTCTTATGATTTAACTGATAATGGATCTATCGAGAGTTCCTGACTGGCGCGATAAAGGCTGCGCCGGCAGACCCGGCGTCTGAACCAGGAATGACTCGAATGAACAATAAGATCCAGGAACGATTCCATGCCTTGCTCAGCCACAAGGCTGTCGAGGCCGGGGCACCTCCCGCACTGACTGAAGCACTGGCCCGCCAGTTGCTCGACCGACTTGGACAGGTGCGCCTGTTTGCCCATGCCTACCCCTTGCTGACCAACCTCACCCATGGCCGTGTCACGCCTGCCGACCTGCTGGACTTCGCCTATCGCCACGAGTTGCAGGGGCTAAGCCTGCACTTGCTCGACGGTGAGGAAAACAGCCTGAGTCAAATGACACCCGCGCAACTTCGAGCGTTTGCCGAAAAGGCCCATGCGCTCGGGCTGGATGTGCACCTGGAAATCAGCAGCACCCTGAAAAAAGATGTCGATCAGGTTATCGGCATCGCCAAGGCCCTCGGGGTGCGCAACATTCGTGTTTACTCGCGCTACGAGGGAGCGCTGTCACGGGTCATGGACGTGATCGAATCAGACCTGCATTACCTCGCGCAGCAAGCTGACGAGCACGATCTGTTCTTCGACTTCGAGCAGCATGAAGAACTCAAGAGTGCCGAAATCGCGCACCTGCTGAACCGCCTCGACCATCCTCGACTGCATGCCTTGTTCGACTTCGGCAACATGATCAACGCCTGCGAACAGCCCCTGCCGGCGCTCCGTACCCTGGCGCCGCACATACGCCAGACCCACCTCAAGGGCGTGCGCATCGTCCCCGAGCAAAACGGCTTCGGCCATTACGGCGTGCTGCAGGGCTGTGACGAAGATGACCTGCCCAGCGCACGCATGTTGTTCGAATTGCTGATGCTCGGCGAATCAACCCCGCAAGTGATTGCATTCATCCTCGAGCAGGAAAACCACTACGTCGCCCCGGCATTCCGCCAGACCTTCGAGGCCGCCGACCCGTTCATTGCCTATCGGGAAATGAGTGAAACGCCGCTGCCAGTCGGCTACTCGCTGGAGCGAATGCTGGCCGATGAACACCGCTGGGCGAACAACCAGGTTGCCTATGTTCGAGGTCTGCTGGCCGAGTTCCGGACCCTGGCCGAACTGACCCTGGATAACCGCGCAAACGCCTGAACCTGACGTTACTACCCGATTACGCCTGGAGAACAATAATGACAACTCGTGACAAGGCCAAATGGCTCAGATTCCTGATTCTCATCCTCGGTGGCGGCACCATCTACAAGCTGGCGAACCTCAAGGACGCCTTCTATGTGCCGATGCAAACGTTCATGGGATTGACCCATACTGAAATCGGCTTGCTACTGAGCGCCAACGCCATTATCGCCACCGCGCTGTTTGTCGTCGGCGGCCTGCTGGCGGACCGATACGACACACGCAAGCTGATTCCCATTGGCCTGCTCGGCACCGGCAGCCTGGGGCTCTACCTTGCGACCTTCCCACCCTTCAGCAATCTGCTGATCGTGTTCAGCCTGTTGGCCGTCTGCGCCGATTGCATCTTTTGGCCTTCACTGCTCAAGGCCATCCGCAACCTGGGTGACGATCAGGAACAGGGTCGGTTGTTCGGTCTTCTGGAAGGCGGGCGTGGCGTCATTGATACCCTGGTCGCCTTTTCTGCGCTGGGCGTCTTCGTCGCCATGGGTTCCGGTGAGGCCGGTCTGAAATCGGCAATCCTGTTTTACTCGGTCATCGACATTCTTGCCGGCACCCTGACCTGGTTCCTGCTCAAGGGCGGCACCGCGCAGTCGACCGCCAAGCCGAAGAACGGTCTGTCGAACCTGCTCGAGGCCATCAAGGTCCCAGGTATCTGGCTGGTCAGCCTCAACGTGTTCATGGTCTACATCGTCTACTGCGGCCTGACCTATTTCATTCCCTACCTCAAGGACATGTACGAACTGCCCGTGGCACTGGTGGGCGCTTACGGCATCATCAATCAGTACTTTCTCAAGATCCTCGGCGGGCCTGCCGGAGGCTTCATTGCCGACAAACAATTCAAGAGCACCAGCCGCTATCTGAAATGGGCGTTCCTGGCTTTGCTGCCGCTGATGGCCGTGATCATGCTCATCCCGAAAAGCCCGAGTTTCATCTACGCAGGCATGGCGGCCACCCTCTCCTTCGCGCTGATAGTTTTCTCCATGCGCGGCGTGTTCTGGGCACCCATGGGTGAAATCGGCATTCCCCAGCACATCACAGGCTCAGCCTTCGGTATTGGTTGTCTGATCGGCTATGCGCCAGGCATGTTCGCCTACGTCATCTATGGTGCAATCCTCGACCATTTCCCCGGCCAGCAAGGCTACAACTATGTCTTCAGTTTGATGAGCGTATTGGCCATTCTTGGGTTCATGGTGTCCAGCCTGCTGTATCAGGCTGTCCGCAATAACGCCACGACCACCGGCGAAGTCAGCGCAGCGCGAACCTGAACATCGGCGCGGTTAGCGGAAACCGGGCCGTAGTGCCTCGTCCTGAAACAGGTGCTGCATGGGCAGCGGATCGCCCCTGCAGCAACCTCGTTATCCACGTGAGTATTCACGTCGCGGCCGGAAGCTATCCGGACGGTCACGCTGACGCCACGCGGTCTACCGACCACGATGATCGATCAACTCAAACGAGCTTCTGCCCGATCCACACCCGCTTATTTCGCCGAGGGTAGAGACAGATGCGCAATGGCAGCTTGAGCCATTTCAATCTCGGCGATGGCATCTTCAGCATGGTCGGGCTTGACCCAATTAAACTCGGGGTCACTAATGATTGCGCGAATTGACTTCCTGCACAGCTCGTCGGCTGCCACGCCTTGTCGCCCAGCGACGGCCATTACCGTTTTAAGCGCTATCTCAAGCGCAACCACTCGATCTTCGCTCATGACGCAACCCTCTCTGTAGAGCATTAAGCGTAGATCAATCCCAACTTAAATGACTCATGCTCCCTGGGGCCGAAAACGAGAAAAGCCCTGCAAGCGTAAGCCTGCAGGGCTTTTCGGTCGTGCTGACCTCGCATTAAGCGGGAAAGGACTTCACTGTGAGTCAGCAGCGGATTTGGCACCGACCAGGACCTTGGACGATGAACTCGGCAGAGGACAGGAAACAGGCGTGTAGGGCTCGGTGAGCATGATAATGCGCCATGGCACTTCAGTTCGACAAAGGGCTGTGAAGGCCGCATGTCCTCTCGCCTGAAAGTACGCTCAAGCGTTCAACCCTCACCGGATCAACATGCATATATAATGCGCAAGAGCACACTACAAACTGGTGCCCAAAACACAAAAAGGAAGATGTGTGATATTCCGAATCTGAACGCCACACGTTCAGCGATAGTGCTGATGCCTGGCACCCTCTCTCATTCATGCACATCTCTGACACGTTCTCGTCCCCCAGCATGAGTAAGACAATGCTTCGCTCCAACACCCGATGGTTATGGCTTTACTTCCCGATGAGCTGGATTGCCGTAGGGGTTGTGCTACTGCACATCGTTTTCTACGACTGGACCCTTCTGACGCCCAAGGATGTTGGCGGTACCCTGTTCGGCGGTGCCATGTCCACCCAACTGTTTCTCAGCGGCTGGGCCGTTGCCACCCTCGGCCTGATAGTGGCCATCCTGCTACGGCTGCCGGGGTCGATCCTCGCCTGGATCACCGCCGGGCTTGTGCCGCTGTGCATCGGTGGCTGGTGGCAATTGAACTACCCGGACGATGCCAACGGCAATCTGATTTACAGCCCCGTACAGGCCGATATCACGATTGCCATGCTGATCCGCGCAGCGATCCTGGCCAGCGGTTTGTATGCCCGTTCCAGGGCAAAAACGGCGTCCAGAAACGCGTCACTCTCCGGGCTGAAAATATTCGGGAAAACCGTGGCTGCAGCAGCGTTGAGCGCATTTTTTATAGCCGTGCCACTGGCCTTCCTGAAGCAGCAGGCATTGCCCCATTGCGCCTTCAGCAAGGAAGGTCAGCAGTTGTCGGTCTGTTTGAGCGAGGAGGATGTACATACGATTGTGGAATAAGCACGCTGATGCCTACTGGCTAGACGTTTACGTGACCAGAGTAAAACATGCCCCCGAGTCCCATGTTCAACGCCCGGCGTCAATCAGTAGATCGGATGGCATGTACCTGATGGCTTTCGCAATGCGCAAACAATTTGGCGAACGTGACACAGCTCGATCAGTCGCTTCATGGCGAAGAAACTTACGTCTGCGGCGATACGGGTGACACCGAAGTGGGTAAGCGTCCGTAGCGTGGACCAATCCCCCTGAAACAGTACGACTAGAGGAAAAATCCATGAGTTAAGGACAGGAAAGATCTGTTTTTCGACCAACTCATGATTTTTTGAACCTCAAGTAGCGAGGGCATAAAAATCGGTAGATACTTCAGTCCTTCCTTAGAGCGCACTAAACAACGCAAATACACCCACCACGGCCCACAGCACTGACACATACTGCATGGGCACATAAAACAACGTGTGTTTCTTGCGAAAGATCACTTCGCCACCCGTGTTTTTATCTATGTAGGTTTTGCCCGGCTGGTTATTCAGCTTGTGGCCAATATAGGCGTTGGCGGCCGCACCAACCAATAGACCGACACCCAGCCCGAGCCCATTGAAGAGCCCAGCGAAAGGCACAATACAGAGCAGCGGGATAAGAATCGAAAGAACACCCCAGCCTTGCCAAATAATAAAAAACATAACACGTCCCTGGTTATTTTTTGAGGCGCGCAATCTAACAAAAAAGTGACGCAGCGGCAATAACTTGAAATTAATTACCAGCAACATGATGAATCATGCGAACAAAGGCCCTGATTAACTTAACGAATAAAACTTCTCAGGGCATAAGCCTGATGGCTCAGTAGTTGATGCAGAGTGAATTGGCCCTTGGGTACACAGTATCGTCAAGTCTGATCAAGCCGTCACGAACCAATGAAAGAGCCGCAACAGCCAGGGAGGGTCTGAAGTAGTCATGTATTTCTGGCTGACTCCAGCCTCTGCCGATCTTGAACGCGGTGAATCAATCAAAGACGATCAGGTCACTCGCTCATTTCTGTGTTTTTAGCCACTGCGAGCACCTCGCGGTAACCGTTCCCCACATTACGGGCGCACCTCTCTCGCACTCGTCAGTAAATATCTACGCGCCACCCACAAGTTCGACAGCGCAAACGGTGTCACCCCTTTTAGATGTACGTCACCCGCGCAGCTCTATGGCTGCTCGTACAGGCAGGCTTAACCGCGAATGCGACGCTCAGTGAACTCATAATCTTCCTGGCAATCGCCGGAAGGGTCTGACGCCACATTCACGTAATGCACCGTGTCGGCATCGATCAACTTGTAGGTGTAGACATCTGGCAAACGCACTCCATCAGTTCTCAATTCGTTCTTGCCATTGGCGGCCGACCAGCGTAAACGCTCCATGAACCTCACATTCAAAGCCGCCACCTGATCCCCAATGCTGTGCTTCCGATTCCTTTCCGGAGCCAGCACCTCATGATGCGTCCCGACGCAAAAGTCGAAAAAGTCTATCTCTACCCCAAGCC